>CALWKY010000027.1 GCA_944381395.1 uncultured Lachnospiraceae bacterium | reverse complement strand
TGCTATGCGTGTGATTGAGGCACCCAGCCGCATTATCCGCAGAAATGTGCCGGCGGTTTTGGCCTTAGTGGGATTAAGTCAAAAGGGCAGATGCTATCCCAACGAACTTTCTGGTGGTGAACAGCAGAGAACTGCGCTTGCACGGGCGATTGTGAATAATCCTCCAGTTTTGATTTGTGATGAACCTACGGGTAACTTGGACCCGGAAACCGCATGGGGTATCATGCAGTTATTAGATGATATCAATAAAAGAGGTACTACCATTGTTATGGCTACCCATGCAAGAGATATCGTGGATGCTATGCAAAAACGTGTGGTGACCATTCGCCATGGTCAAATTATCAAAGATGTAGAAAAGGGTGGTTACAGCGATGAGGCCTAGTACGATCAGATATTATGTCCATGAGGCATTAAACGGACTGCGCATGAATCTTTTAATGACATTTGCATCTATTGTTGCGGTTATGGCATGTATCAGCATTATGTCATTTTCTTATTGCATAGTAAGTAATTTGCAGTATATGTTAGGGCAGATGGAAGACTCCATCGGTATTGCCGTATTCTTAAAAGGCGATCTTAGCAGTGATGAGATTGAGCGGATGAAAAGTGAAATCGAATCTCTGGACAATGTTGTTTCTGCTACCTATGTATCCCCGGATGATGCATTGGATGAACTGAAGATGGAATGGGGCGCTGACGAAGATATTTTCGAAGGACTGGATGGAGAAAACAATCCCCTCTCCCATTCTTTCAAAATTGTATTAACAGATATTTCCCATCAAGATGAGGTGTTGCAGAAATTACAAGACATCAGCGGTATTGAAAATATGAGCTATGCAAAGACCGAAACGGAAATACTGATGAAATTAAGCAATGTATTTCAGATTGTCGGCATTCTGGTTATGCTGATACTGGGTGTAATTTCCGTTATGATTATTGTCAATACCATTAAGATTTCTGTGGTAAACCGCAGAGTGGAAATCAATATTATGAAATATGTTGGCGCAACAGACTGGTTTATCCGGTGGCCGTTTGTGATAGAAGGTATCATTATTGGATTGATTGGTGCCATTATCCCCACGTTAATCGGTTGGCCGTTATATGCAAAGTGTGTCAGCTTGATTTATGAGTATGTGCCTTTGATTCAAAATTTGGCACAGTTCCGTCTCAGCGGAGATGTATACAGTGTATTACTGCCTTGTTCTCTGCTGTTTGGCGTGCTTTTGGGTGTAGTTGGCAGTACCACTTCCATTCGCAAGCATTTGCGTGTATAAGAAGCGTTATTGCACAGAAAAGCGAGGGTTTTTGCCATATTGGCATGCAAAGGATTGCAAAAAACTCTCGCTTTTTTTCAATCTTCTTAGTTTTTGGAAAACAAGGACACATTCCTTCATAAACTGAGAAAGAAAAAACCGAAAAAAGAGGCGACTGTATTTTGCGAAAAAAAGAATTTTGGATTGGAATTGTAATTGGAATTGCATTGCCGCTGTGCGGTATGTTCGTATGGCGGACGGCACTTGCCATGGGAATTGTTCCTTGGCAGTACATTCATGTGGGAGAAGATCTCTCGGTGGATGAAAAAACACAGATGATAGAGTCCTACTTAGAAAACTACTACGTAGACGGCATTGATACGGAAGCGGTAGAAGAAGGCGCTTATACGGGTATGGTTTCTGCAGTAGGGGATAAGTATACTTACTATATGTCTGCGGAAGAATTGGAAGATTATTTGGAAAATACCAGCGGAGACTTCCAGGGAATTGGTATTTACTTTACCATGGACGCGGATGGCAGACCGATTGTAGTTTCTATCATTGAGGGAACGCCTGCGGAAGAAGCAGGCATGCTGCCGGGAGATGAATTAGTCAAGATCAATGGTCAAAGTGTGGCAGGAATGAACATGAACGAAATCTCCAACCTGATTAAAGGAGAGGAAGGAACCACAGAAGAAATTACTATTTATCGTGACAGTACCGGTGAAACATTGACACTGGAAGTAGAACGCCGCAAGATTGATGTAATTACGGTGGAATCTTTGATGCTGGATCATCAGATTGGATATATTCGGATTGCATCCTTTAAGTCTAATACATATGACCAGTTTAAGGAAGCGTTGACCAGTCTGGAAGAACAGGGCATGAAAGGTCTGATTCTGGATCTGCGGGACAATGGCGGCGGTTTAGTGGATATTGCTTGCGCCATTGGGGATGAATTGCTGCCGGCAGGCACAATGGTTTATACCATTGATCAAAAAGGAAACCGGGAAGACCATGTTTGTAATGATGAATATTTAGATATACCGCTGGCTGTACTGATAAATGGAAACAGCGCCAGCTCTTCAGAGATCCTTTCCGGTGCCATTTTGGATGAAGGTGCAGGCACTTTGGTGGGAACTCAGACATTTGGCAAGGGACTGGTACAGGGCTTATTCCAGTTGCCAGACGGCTCCGCCATGAGCATTACCATTCAGAAGTATTACACACCCAGTGGTGTATGTATCCATGGTACCGGCATTACGCCTAACATAGTGGTAGATCTGCCGGAAGGAAAGAATCTTTATAACATTACGATGGAAGAAGATACCCAGCTGGCTGCCGCGATAGAAGTCATTCAAGAAGAATTGAACTGGTAAAAAGAAACACAGGAAGCAAATCGGAAAGAATGGAATCTATCCCATAAGCCATTGGTGGAAAATTTTGTAAAAAACAGTCTTTTCTTTCCCTCATTAATCAGCTATACTGGGATAAATGAGAGGAACGAAATTAGATACAGAAGGTCCGTTTTGACGGGTTAAGAGGAGTGGAATCCATGAACAAGATGAACATCATGAGTTTTGGTGAAAACATCGGGGTAGACTTGGGTACTGCAACGGTTTTAGTCTATATCAAGGGACGGGGCGTTGTCATCCAGGAACCTTCCGTAGTGGCCATTAATAAAGATACCAATACTATTCTGGCAGTGGGAGAAGAAGCACGCCGTATGCTGGGCAGAACACCTGGTAATATTGAGGCAGTGCGTCCTTTGCGGGAAGGTGTCATTTCCAATTATGACGTAACTGCAACCATGCTGCGCCATTTCATTGAAAAAGCAGTGGGGAAAGGTTCCGTAGTGCGTCCTACCATTGCTATTTGTGTACCCAGCAGTGTAACGGAAGTGGAAAAGCGTGCAGTAGAAGATGCTGCCAGACAGGCAGGGGCACGCCATGTGCATATCATTGAAGAACCTACTGCTGCCGCCATTGGGGCGGGAATTGATATTTCCCGTGCCTGCGGCAGTATGGTGGTGGATATTGGCGGCGGTACTACGGATATTGCGGTGATTTCTTTAGGTGGTACCGTTGTCAGCCGTTCCTTGAAAATTGCTGGGGATAATTTTGATGATGCCATTATTAAATACATGCGTAAGCGTCATAATGTGCTCATTGGGGAGCGTACCGCAGAGGATTTAAAAATTCGAATTGGTACAGCTTACCCTCGCAGCCTGCCTGTCTCTATGGATATCCGTGGCAGAAACTTGATTACCGGGCTGCCCAAAAGTATTACCGTTACTTCTGATGAGATGCAGGAAGCGCTCAGTGAGTCTGTAGAAGCTATTTGCGATGCAGTGCATAGTGTTTTGGAGGCAACGCCTCCGGAATTGGCTGCGGACATTGTAGAGCGAGGCATCGTAATGACTGGCGGCGGCAGCCTGCTGTATGGGCTGGATAAGCTGCTGCAGGAGAAAACAGGTATCAATGCGATTGTGGCGGAAGACGCAGTCAGCTGTGTAGCTATTGGTACGGGAAAATATATTGAATATATTTCCGATGTGGAGGTTGCTAATGCTGGCGGTGATTTTTTGGAAAAAATAAAAACTTTTTTTAGTTCTAAAAAATAATTTTTTGGTCAGACACATTGGGCGAAAATCCGCTCTGTGTCTGATTTTTTTATGGGTATCAATTCTTTTTTTGCATGGCGTTATAAAAAAATTGAAAAGAAAAAAGGAGAAATATGAAAAAATTTTTCTTCTCAAATGGTTTGAAATGTTTTAGAATAAACATGGAAGTTTTACAAAAGAGTTTCCAGAAAATAGTTATTCTTGTTGTAAAGCAAAAGAGAATCAGACAGGAGGAGTTTATTTATGAATCAGTATGTAGAAAGAGTTATCGCTGATGTCAAGAAAAACCATCCCTATGAGCCGGAATTCCACCAGACTGTGGAGGAAGTATTCCGCTCTATTGAGAAGGTTGTAGATCAGCATCCGGAATATGAAGCAGCTGGTCTGTTGGAAAGAATGGTTGAACCTGAGCGTATTGTTTCTTTCCGTGTCACTTGGGTAGATGATGCTGGTAAGGTGCAGGTAAACCGTGGATACCGTATCCAGTTCAATTCTGCCATTGGTCCTTATAAGGGCGGTCTGCGTTTCCATCCTTCTGTATATCCCGGTCTGTTAAAGTTCTTGGGTTTTGAGCAGATCTTTAAGAATAGTTTGACTGGGCTGCCCATTGGTGGTGCAAAGGGTGGTTCTGACTTTAACCCCATTGGTAAGAGCGATGCAGAAATTATGCGTTTCTGCCAGGCATTTATGACAGAACTGTATCGTCACATTGGTCCCGATCTGGATGTACCTGCCGGTGATATTGGTGTAGGCGGCAGAGAAATTGGTTTCCTCTTTGGTCAGTATAAGCGCATCAAGGGCAATTTTGAAAACGGCGTACTGACTGGTAAGGGTATGGAGTACGGCGGATCTTTGATTCGTCCTGAAGCAACTGGTTATGGCGCAGTATATTACCTGAAGGAAGTACTGGCACATGAGAATGACGCTATTGAAGGTAAGACTATTGCCATCAGTGGTTTTGGTAACGTTGCGTGGGGTGTTTGCAAGAAGGCCGCACAGCTGGGCGCGAAAGTTATCACCATCAGTGGTCCCGATGGTTATGTATATGATCCTGAGGGTGTAGTAACAGAAGAAAAGATTTCTTACTTACTGGAAATGCGTGCTTATGGCAGCGGCAAATGCAAGGACTACGCAGATAAGTTTGGCTGCGCATACTTCCCTGGTGAGAAGCCTTGGGGCGTAAAGGCGGATATCTACATGCCTTGCGCAACACAGAACGAAGTAGATGTAAAGGAAGCAAAGCAGATTATTGCCAGTGGTTCCAAGTACTATGTAGAAGTATCCAATATGCCTTCTTCCAACGAAGCAATTCAGTGCCTGAAGGAAGCTGGTCTGATTGTAGCGCCTTCTAAGGCAGTCAATGCTGGCGGTGTTTCTGTTTCCGCATTGGAAATGAGCCAGAACTCCATGCGTTACAACTGGAGCGCAGAAGAAGTAGACGAAAAGCTGCAGGGTATTATGAAGAATATCTACCATAATAGCGTAGCAGCAGCAGAAAAATATGGTCTGGGCTATGACCTGGTAAGCGGCGCAAATATCGCTGGTTTTGAAAAGGTCGCGGCAGCTATGATGGCACAGGGCTTGATCTAATCTGTACATATAGAAAAATGAGGTTCTTCAAAAGAAGAACCTCATTTTGATTTATAACTTTTGTGATGTAATTAAAAGGACTTTATCAATAGAGTGCTTTTAAAGTTATTATTTTTCAAAATTATTCTCTAATACTAAACCATACACCGCCAGTACCATCATAATTTTCTCCAAATACAATCTTAGGATTTTCATCATCCTTGTCTACAAGAAAAGCAGCATATCCCTTCAGTGTTCCACCTTCATATACGGAACCAGTAAATTGAGGATCCGGTGTTATTACTAAAGCACTTCCATATTCTGTGTTGGTTCCACTGAATGGTGTAAAGTTATATGTGGACAAGTTCACGGCTTTATCATCTTCTACAGAAGTTATTGTTGCTTCAATTTTAACTAAAATGTATTCTTTTCCATCTGGTGCAGATTCGTTAAACATGTTTGCTTCTTTAATTTTTGACCATGCTTTAGAACCGCTGTAAGATTCTGTAACTTTAATTTCTGCTGTATAGGAATTTAAATAATTATCAACAACACATGTTTGTGCTGTTCCAACAGGTGCGGGATTGTTTCTGGAATAAGAAACCACAGTTGATGTTTCTGTACCTGTGCTATCCTTATCGCTGAGAATTACGGTTTTTGTATTACCATCCCAGGTAACCTGTTTTCCTACTGCTTCAGCTACGTCTCTTACCGGCAAATAAGTAGTTCCTTCATAGACAAAAGGTTCTTTACTTGTATTTAGCTGTTTGCCGTTGATGACAATTTTAATATTGCTATAACCAACAGGAATATTCATGTTGGTCACTTTGGCAAAAACAGATGTGCCAGAGCAAAGCAATATAGAAGCAATTAACGCCCCGAAAACCATATCTTTTATACGATGATACTTCATAAAATCCCCTCCTTTTTATATAATTTATTATATTAGGACTATAAGAAAAATCAATCAGTTACTAAAAAAATAAATTAAACTATCAAAAATCTCCAAACTTTTATTTTAATAGATTTTTGTCAAATGAGTGGTTGGTTGCAGAAATTTTATTAAATAAAGAAATTAAAAATCTTAACTTAAATTAACTTAGTTATTAAAAAAATTCTTATTAAGAAAATTGTATCTTATATGAAAAACAAGGGGAAAGGTTGATAAAAAATAAGTTGACAAAGCTAAAACACCATATTATGATAAGCGAGTCTTTCTAAAATTCTTTGCTAATATAGTAAAATGGATAGAAAAAATGTTGTGCTATACAAAAGATGAAAGAAAAAGGAGAGGTACAAATGAAAAAGAAAAGTGAACTGGCACTTGCCTTTACAGTAGGTGCAACGGGTTTTGCCGCCCATGCGGGCGGTGGCTTCGCGACTGGGAATCAGGCCAATACCTATTTTGTGTCTTTGAGGTGGGTATCCCTGTTTAGCGCGGTTTTAGCGATGGTTATTTTAGCGCTTACGGTGCGAGAAGGTCAGATTTTATGGAACCGCAGCCACGCAAACTCTTACAAGGAATAATTTGCAGCGCTGTATCATCCCTATGACAAACTAGCCATATTATTTGATATTTTCTATGATATCATGATTTTGATGGTGGTTGCTTCCTGTATTGCGGGGACAGCCAGCGCATTTGAGCAGTATCTGGGAATTCCTTATCAGGCAGCGGCGTTAGGTGTTGCTGGATTGGTTCTGTTTTTATCCATATATGGCGCCAATCTCATTCGTAAGGTGAGTACCTATATGGGCATGATTATACTGGTACTGTCCATCCTGATTTATTCCGTTGGATTGATGCACGGGACAAATCTATTGTCTCTTGCCCAGTTAGATTTTCAGGCACAGGGCTTTGCGCAGCTGCCAAAAGCTATTTTTAATGCGGTTACATACGCTGGTTTCCAGTGGGTAACGATACCGGGTGTGTTGGCGTGTGGAACGGTATTGCAGAGTAAAAAAGCCTGTGATCATGGAATGTATTTTAATTTACTGTTTAACTGTTTGGGATTAGGGTTGTCCGTACTGATGCTGTTTAGCTGGCAGAGTTACTTTACAGCAGTGGACGGAGGTACAACACTGCCTACATTAACGGTATTGATGAGTGAAGGAATGCATACAGATATTTTGGTGCTGCTGTACTGCATAGTATTGCTATTGTGTATGATTTCTTCTGCGGTGGTTGTAGTATTTGGCTTTATCAACCGTTTTGAAGGTGCCAAAGCATGTATGGCAATATCCAATACCCAGCTGCGCCGTGGTGCAATCGCTGTATTTATTATGGGGCTGTCCATGTTCATTTCTTTTGCCGGTTTAACAAATATTGTAAAGTTTGGATATGGCTATTGTGGTTATTTTGCAGTTGTCATTGTTATTGTACCGTTGTTGACTGTTGGGGTGTATAAAAACCGGAAGTATTTGAAAGAACATCCGGAACAGACAGCGGTGAAAGAAAAAACTTGGAATCTTTGTGAAGAATGATTTTATGAAATAAGTAGGTTTATCAAAAAAATGGGCTGTTCCTTTAGGGGAACCTTTAACAGAAAACAAATATCGCCGGAATGCCTTGTATTACAAGGCATTCCGGCGATTCTATTTTATTTGAATTGTTTTTTGATGAAGATAGCCATCGCAGTTGCCCTTAAGAAATCAAGAAATAAAAACTGTTTTCTTAAGAGGAATCTGCTTATAGGAACGGTTCTTTTAACTTTTATTTAGCGATTCATTTTTGCAGCAAAGGCAGCGCTATGGTATACACACAAAGCCAGCAGTTTGCCACGGCGTAAAAAACTTTCTGCGGTAGCGTATTCCGCTTGGGAATGGTTGTGTTCTCCTTGTGCGCCCATGGAGCAGACGCAGGGAACGCCTGCCTGGGTTATATAAGATGCGTCGGAACCGCCTCCCAGTTTTACTTGGTCTACGGCGCCGAATCCATAGGCTTGGGATACTTCATCCACAAAAGATGCCAATGCAATTGTTTCCTCATTGGTCTCAAAAGCAGAAATCATATCTGCGTAATCCCATTCGCAGGAAGTGCCATCCACCGTATTATTTTCACAGATCACTTTTATAGTATCTATCACCCGTTCTCGTTCTTCCTGTTTTCGGTAACGTAAATCTACGGTACAGCTGCAAATAGGCGGAACGCTATTTAAAACGGTACCACCCTGAATGGTAGTAACAGTGACGGTGGTATCTTCCGCAAGGTTGGTCAGTTCGTTAATTTCTGCAATTTTATACATCATTTCTGTAATGGCACTGCGTCCCTGTGTCCAGTTATTTCCGGAATGAGCGGCTACGCCATGGACTGTGATGTGAAATAGACCAGTTCCTTTTCTGCCAACACAAATGGCGTTGGAGAGAAGCCCAGTCTCCATATTGAAAGCACAAAGGGCACCTTTTGCATATTTTAATATCAGTTCCTTTGCATTGCCGTGGCAGTGTCCGCTTTCCTCATCTCCTACAAACAGAAAACGGATGGGACGATCCTTCCAGCCATAAGCCAAAAGCGCTTTTACTGCCCAGATTGCGATGACAATGCCGCCTTTCATATCCAGTACACCTAAGCCATGGAAATTTCCTGCTGCATCCTGATAAAAAGGATGCTCCCCCGGAAGTGCAACAGTATCATAATGCCCAGAGAAGAGAACGGGCTGCTGTGCAGTATCATCTCCTAATGTAGCTTCTACTACCTGACCAGCTTGTTCTCCAGCGGAATAAATGGTGCATTTGCAGCCCAAAGCTTCTAATTCTTGGCATAAAATGGAAGCCATCTGATTAGTCTGTGCTGGATTTCCGGTATTGCTACGAGTATTGACAAAGGTTTGCAGCATATCTACCATTTCTGTCTGATGGGCATTGAAATAGGAAGTGAGAAAGTCATATATGGTTTGATTTTGTTCCACAGAAAGAACCTCCTTTTTTTCTTTGATGGATATCTCATTATAACACATATGGAAAAAAGAGATTGTAAGAATCTTTACGATTGTTTAAAAAATATCAAGAAAAATATTTTTCATAAGATGAGAAAAAGAAAAACGACAGAATTCCTGCCGTTTTGCAAATCTTAAGAGGCTGTATTTGATTTGGGAAGGATTTTTTCCATAGGCTTTCCTTTTGCCAGATCATCCACCAGTTTATCTAATATACGGATTTCACGCATAGGAGATTCTGTAATGGTCTCTACACGCACACCGCAAATAGAGCCTTTGACCAAAAAACGATCAGGGTGCAGTTTTGGTGCTTGAAAAAAGAAATCCCCGTAAGAAATATCAGAATCTACGAGTTTTTTTAAAGTAGAAAGGTCATACCCTGTAAGCCAAGAAATGAGTTCCTTTACTTCTGCCTGTGTACGTCCTTTTCGTTCTGCTTTTTGTACCAAGAGGGGATAAATCTTTTTTAGTGCCATCGCGTAAACTTTTCTATTTTCCATAAGCAAGACCTCCTATTATTCTGTATACGTTCTCTTATCCTAGCAAAAGGAAAAAGAAATTGCTATAGGCAGAAATAAAAACAAAGGTTAATTGAACAAGCAGGAGCCAATAAAAAAGCCGCAGGAAGAGGGGCGCCTGCGGCTTTTGGTAAGGAGTTAGAAATAATATACAACATGCAAAGATGCTGTAATCTCAATATCGCTGTAATGAATTTCTGTTTGTGCAACACTGGGGACTTTTAGACTATCGGCAGCGCTGCTGGACATAGTTTCATTTACCGCTGCGTCCGCGGTGAAATAACTGCCACGGCTGGTTTCCTGTACGCTTTGGATACCGCCTAAAGGTTTTCCGAAAGCATTGGCAATGGACTGCGCAGACGCGGCTGCGTTCTTTGCGGCTGCCTGTAATGCTTGCGCGTAAGCCGCACTTTCATCTTTTAAGAAGAAGGAAGGGCTGCGGTAACCAGTAGCACCTGCTGCCAGTGCACAGTCGATATACTTGCCAAGATGGTCAATATCCTGTGTAGTTACTTGAAAGCTGCATTCTGCACGGTAGCCGTCTAAAACGGTGTTACCTTCTTTTTCATCGTAACGGTATTTGGGGTAGGTATAGCAATAACCTGTTTCCAGATCTTCTTGTGCGATGCCGGCTTCCAATAAAGCGGCATGTACTTTCTGCTGGATGTTTGCATTTTCCTGCTGTGCAGCAGAAGCGGTTTTGCCATCTGCCTCAATTTGTACAGAGAAGGAAGCGGTATCTGGTGCAACGGTTACTTTTCCGTTGCCGGATACAGTAATGGTGGCACGATTTTCTTCTGGTGTCGCGGCATAAGCCGGAATGGTCAGGATTGCCATTGCCAAAAGCATTACGGTGCAAATGCGCATAAGCTGGTGATTTTTTCTCATAATCAGGACCCCTTTCATTTTTTAACATCTGGGCAAACGATGAAATACAAAAACAAAGTTTTTGTTTTGGTTATTTTTTTAGACGGAAATTATTGGGAAAAGTTCCGTTTTTGTAATCAGAAAGATTGCAATTTTGAAAGAGAGTTTTTATAATATTTCCCATGAAATGACAAGGATATCATGAATCAGGGGGATTTCTATGGCAGAGCAAAAAGAAGGAAAACCATATTCTATGGGATATCGCATGGCGGAGCTTTGGCTGAGCCAAATTTTATGTGCTTTTGGAATTTATTTGACAGTGCAGGCAAACGTAGGTCTGGCGCCATGGGACGCCTTTTCCATGGGATTATCTTATGTAATGGATTTACGGTTTGGAACCGTTGGCGCTATTGTGGGTGCAGCGGTTGTGGGCATCGATTTATTGATGCGGGAGCCGTTAGGATTGGGAACATTAGTGAATACTTTTGTGGCAGCCATGATTCTGAATGTATTTGACATGATGGAATTGATTCCATTACAGCAGAGTGCATGGACTGGAATTCCTATGCTGTTGGTAGGTATGGAGCTGAATTGCATTTCTACCTATTACTATATTCATGCAGGAATGGGATGTGGTCCCAGAGACGGTTTGATGGTGGCTTTAGGTCAAAGATTACGGAAAGTGCCTATTGGAGTAGTGCGTTTTGCAATTGAGTTAACCGTTTTAATTATTGGCTGGGCACTGGGCGCTAAAGTGGGCATTGGTACAGTTATCGTTGCGTTTGGCATGGGATTATGTCTGGAACAGACCTTTCGTTTTTTTCATTTTGACATACGTGCTGTTCAGCAGGAAAATCTGTTGGAAACATGGGAAAAAATTCGTCCGCGGCTGTCGAAGCAGGAAAAGGAACAACAGCAAAATCGTTGACCTTTTTGGGGAAAGAATTTATACTATTTCTATGTTTGCATCAGTGAAAAAAATTTGGAAAGAAGGTGAGCCCAATGAAGATGGTTACGGCAGAAAATGTGTGTTACACCTATTGGAAAACCGTAGAGCAGGCAGACGGAACCTCTGCCCAAAAGGAAGTAAATGCCCTGTGTGGTGTCAGCCTTTCCATTGAAAAAGGCTCCTTTACTGCAATATTAGGACATAATGGCAGTGGAAAATCTACCTTTGCCAAACAGATCAACGCTCTGTTAATTCCTACGGAAGGCACCATTTGGGTAGACGGCATGTGTACATCTGAAGCAGGAATGCTGTGGGAAATTCGAAAAAAAGCGGGAATGGTATTCCAGAACCCGGATAACCAGCTGGTTGCCACTGTGGTAGAGGAAGATGTGGCATTTGGACCGGAAAACTTAGGCATGCCGCCCGCAGATATCCGAAAAACAGTGGAAGATTCCCTTTTGCGTGTGGGAATGACAGAATACGCAAAGGCTGCTCCGTCCCATCTTTCCGGTGGACAGAAGCAGCGTATTGCCATTGCGGGTATTTTGGCAATGAAGCCGGACTGTATTGTTTTGGACGAGCCTACGGCGATGCTGGATCCTGGCGGAAGAAAAGAAGTTATGGAAACACTCCATCGCCTTAATAAGCAAGAAGGAATTACCATTGTTTTGATTACCCACTATATGGAAGAAGCAGTACAGGCAGATCAGGTTTTTGTCATGGATGATGGAAAACTGGTGCTGTCTGGTATGCCCAAAGAAGTTTTTTCGCAGGTAAAGCGGCTGAAAGGATACGGGCTGGATGTACCGCAGGTGACAGAACTGGCTGATGCGCTGCGGCAGGAGGGAGTAGACCTTCCCGCAGATATTTTAACAGTAGAAGAAATGGTAGGTGCCTTATGTCGATTACAATCAACCATTTAACCCATATTTATAACGCCGGTACTACCTTTGAGAAAAAAGCGCTGGACGATGTGTCTTTGGAAATCCAAGACGGAGAGTTTATCGGGCTGATCGGACATACAGGCAGCGGTAAATCCACTTTGATTCAACATCTGAATGGTTTGGTGGCGCCTACTTCCGGTGAAATCCTCTTGAACGGCGAGAATATTCATCAAGACAAAAATCGGTTAAAAGAAGTACGCCGTCGGGTGGGTTTGGTTTTTCAATATCCGGAACACCAGCTTTTTGAAATGACGGTTTACAAGGATGTAGCCTTCGGACCTACCAATTTGAAATTTTCAGAAGACAAGATACGCAAAAACACCATTTCTGCATTGGAAGCGGTGGGACTGGGAGAAGAATATTACGACCAGTCGCCGTTTGATCTTTCCGGTGGACAGAAAAGAAGAACTGCCATTGCTGGTATTTTAGCCATGGAACCGGAAGTTTTGATTCTGGATGAGCCAACGGCAGGGCTGGATCCCAAAGGACGGGAAGAAATTCTTTCTTTAATTCAAGAAATGCACCAAAAGCGGAAGATGACCGTCATACTGGTAAGCCACAGCATGGAAGATGTGGCAAAGATGGCAGAGCGCATTGTGGTGATGCATCAGGGAAAAGTCGTGATGAATGGTACACCCAAAGAGATTTTTTCCTGTGTGGAAGAATTGGAAAAAATGGGTCTGGCAGCACCTCAGGTGAGCTATGTGGTGCGTGCTTTACGGGAAAAAGGATTTCCCATTTCTCCGGATATTTTTACAGTGGAAGAGGCAAAGAACGCCCTTTTGGCACTCTTGCCCCATAATTCATAATAATTTGGTGAACGAATATGATTCGAGATATTACCCTTGGGCAGTACTATCCGGCAGATTCTCCCATTCATGGGTTGGATGCCAGGATAAAACTGCTTTTAACATTTATATATATTGTGACATTATTTTTTGTCAATGGATTGGTAGGATATGTTTTCGTGATCCTCTCTTTGGCAGCGGTGATTCGTGTCAGCCGTGTCCCTTTGCGTTTTATGCTGCGAGGGCTAAAAAGCATTGTGCTGATTATTATTTTTACCGGACTGATTAACTTGTTTATGACACCTGGGGAGCGTGTAATCTTCCAGTGGGGATTTTTGACCCTGACAATGGAAGGCGTTTTGTTTGCCTTTCAGATGTGCCTGCGGTTGGTATTGCTTATTATTGGTTCTTCTTTACTGACATTGACTACCACACCCATTCAGCTGACGGACGCCATTGAGACGATTTTAAAACCATTTGCACGTTTTGGTGTGCCTGCTCATGAAATTGCCATGGTAATGACCATTGCTTTGCGGTTTATTCCCACATTGTTGGATGAGACGGATAAAATTATGAAGGCACAACAAGCAAGAGGCGCGGATTTTGACAGCGGCAGTTTAATGGAGCGGGCAAAAAGTCTGATTCCTATTTTGGTGCCTTTGTTTATTTCCGCTTTCCGCCGGGCCGATGAATTGGCAACAGCTATGGAGTCCCGTTGCTACCGTGGCGGAGAAGGACGGACAAAAATGTATGTGGCAAAAATGAAACGAAAAGACTATCAGGCAGTACTGTTAGGCGTTGTTTATATCGCGTGTATTTTTGCGCTGCGGTATGCAGTTTCTGCAGGCATTCCATTTTTTGTATGACCATAGATCTTCTTGAGAGAAAGGATGACGGAGGATGGGGCGGATATTAATGACCATCGCTTATGACGGAACTGCATACAGTGGTTGGCAAAAGCAGCAGAATCCCGTTGTTCAAACAGTGGAAGGGGTTGTGGAAGAGGGGCTGCGTCGGCTTTTTCGCAAGGATGACTTGACCATCATTGGTGCAAGCCGTACTGATGCCGGTGTGCATGCCCTGGGTCAACGTGCCATTGTGGATGTGGATACCACCATTCCATTGGAGAAAATTCCTTTGGCTGTCAGACCTTTTTTGCCGGAAGATGTGGTTATTACTGCGGTCAGAACAGTAGCGCCTCAGTTTCATCCCCGCTTTGACTGTGTGAAAAAAACGTATGCTTACCGCATTTGGAATGATACGGTAAAAAATCCCAAGGAACGGCTCTATGCAGAATTTTGCTGTCAGCCTTTAGATGTGGAAAAAATGGAGCAGGCTGCGCAGGCGTTATGCGGCACCCATGATTTCCAGACATTTTGTGCGGCTGGGAATCAGACGAAAACGACGGTACGTACGATCTTTTCCTGCCATGTGGTACGGGAAGGAAACGCAGTGACTATCTTTGTGACCGGCGATGGATTTTTGTATCATATGGTGCGTATTCTTGCTGGTACACTAATGCAGGTGGGTATGGGAAGAATACAACCGGAAGATATGGCAGGCATTATTGCTTCTTGCGACCGAAAAAAGGCTGGACCTACTGCGGGGGCTGCCGGATTGACCTTGCAGGAGATTTTTTATCGGAAAGAAGATCTGGATGGCATAGAAAGTGCAGAAAATCAAGAAAAAATTGAAAAAGATCCTGATTTTTCTGAAAAAACGTCTTGACAATTCCCAGCTGGAAAGATACAATATAAGGGCTGTTAATTTGACTTTTAGGTCGCTTTGCGGCTTAAAATAAATGTTTCATGATGGGACCCAATAAGGCATGGGCAGAAATTTTCTGCACATGGTGGAGATTACGGCGGGCAGTTCCCTTGCTTTTCGTCGTAAAGTCAACGGGTCGGCAAACTATTTCATAGGGAGGTTCAAATTATGAGAAGTACCTACATTGCAAAAGAAGCAGACCTCGAAAAGAAGTGGTATGTGATTGATGCAAGCGGTATGACCCTTGGTCGTATGTCTGCTGAGATCGCAAAGATTCTGAGAGGCAAGAACAAGCCCCAGTATGCACCCAACGCTGATATGGGCGATTACGTAATCGTAATCAATGCAGAAAAGGTTGCTGTTACTGGCAAGAAGCTGGAACAGAAGGTTTATCAGCACCACACTGGTTTCGTTGGTGGACTGAAGACTGTTAGACTGGACAAGATGCTGGAAACAAAGCCCGAAGAGGTTATCAAGCACGCTGTTAAGGGCATGCTTCCTAAGAATGCACTGGGCAGAAAGATGTTCTCTAAGCTGCATGTATATGCAGGTGCTGAGCATCCTCACGCAGCGCAGAAACCCGAAGTACTGGAACTGAAATTCTAATAGAAGGAGGAAAGCATCATGGCAGCAGCTAGATATTATGGCACAGGCAGAAGAAAATCCTCCGTAGCACGAGTATATTTGGTACCCGGCAGCGGTAAGGTAACGATTAACAAGAGAGATATTGACGACTATTTCGGTCTGGAAACTTTGAAGCTGATCGTTCGTCAGCCCCTGGAATTGACCGAAACCGGCAGCAAGTTTGACGTTCTGGTTAACGTATACGGCGGCGGTTTCACTGGTCAGGCTGGTGCAATCAGACACGGCATTTCCAGAGCTCTGCTTCAGGCAGACGGTGACTTCAGACCCGCTCTGAAGAAGGCTGGCTTCCTGACCAGAGACCCTCGTATGAAAGAAAGAAAGAAGTACGGCTTGAAAGCAGCTCGTCGTGCACCTCAGTTCAGCAAGCGCTGATTGTTGGTTTTATTCTATTTAAGAACGCAAAAACCTCGAAAAACTACTGTTTTTCGAGGTTTTTTGTTACCTTATAAAATATTTTCGTGAAATTAATACAAATTTGTTTGGTATGATACGTATATAAGAAAAATAAAGTATAAAATTTTAAAAGGAATATCTAAAATCCTTACAACAATAGGGATTGTAGATATTTTTGTTTTCTTATGGCGAAGTGTTTTTCTCAGGAAGGACAATATGGCAGTATTTTAATGCCGCGGAAAATAGTTCTGCGGTTTTTTCAAGAAAAATTTTTATTTTGTATGGAGTAAAAAATCATATGGTACAAGTATGATAAAATCTCTGCGGGATTAGAAAAAGAGGTGGAAAAAAGAACAAAATTTGATATAATAAATCTACGAACGGGTAAAAATTCGTTTCACGATGATTATGAAAGAAAGTGAGGTGGGACAAAGTGGACAACTGTGATCATAACGGCAGGCGGAAGAAACGGAAACCAGAGAATAACAAATCATCTGCGGTTCCTTTGTGCCTGCCTCAGACCAGATAAAGGACCGAAATGGTTTTGTTATTTTTGGACCGTTTCCAAATCATTTTATACCCATGATGTGGGGAAAAGGAGGGGCTGGAAATGGAGCAGAAATTACAAAACACAGCGGAAGAATTAAAAGAAGCTATTTTGATGGATACTGTGGAACAAAGTGAAGCAGATGATGCAGCAATTGCAGCAAAACCTGACTACAGTAATGAGATTGTTTCTTTGGTTCGCAGTAATGTGGCACCCAGAGTGTTGAAAGATCGTTTAGAGGATTATCATGAAAATGATATTGCGGACAGCCTAAAAGATCTTCAACCAATAGAGCGGCAGAAATTATACCGCGTATTGGATACGGCAATCCTCTCAGATGTGTTTGAATACATTGATGAGGATGAAGCAAGTATTTATTTGGGAGAAATGGGAGAGAAGAAAGCTTCGACCATTCTCTCTAACTTGGACGCAGATACAGCGGTGGATATTTTGCGGGGCATGGACCGCGCAAAAAGAAATTTACTGATTGATCTAATGGACGAGGAATCCCGCCGGGATATGATTCTGGTGGCATCCTTTGATGACGAAGAAATCGGCAGCAAAATGACCACAGACTGTGTGATCATTCATGATGACCTTACGATAAAGCAAGCCATGAGTGAGCTGATTCGCCAGGCGGCAGATAATGATAATATTTCTACGATATTTGTTATTGACAGCCAGGACACTTTCTGTGGCGCCATTGACCTGAAACGATTGATTATTGCCAGACAGGGGGATAATTTAAAGGACTTGATCGTTACTTCTTTCCCCTATGTATATGGTCATGAAAATATTGATGACTGTATTGAACAGTTGAAAGATTATTCAGAGGACTCTATTCCCGTACTGGATAATAACAACTGTATTTTAGGCGTCATCACATCCCAGAGCATGATCCAGGTTGTGGATGATGAAATGGGGGAAGACTACGCGAAGTTAGCGGGTTTGACAGCGGAAGAAGACTTAGCGGAGCCACTGCGGGAAAGCATGAAAAAACGTCTGCCTTGGCTGATTGTTTTATTGGTTTTAGGCATGGTGGTTTCTGGCGTGGTTGGTGCGTTTGAACAAGTTATCAGCCAGCTGACCATTATTATGGCATTCCAGTCCTTGATTTTGGATATGGCGGGTAATGTGGGCACCCAGTCTTTGGCGGTTACGATCCGAGTATTGATGGATGAATCTCTCACCTTCTACCAAAAAATTCAGCTGGTCGCAAAAGAAATGAAGATTGGTTTATGTAATGGGACTTTAATTGGCATTATCAGTTTCCTCTTTGTAGGAATCTATATTGCTGTTTTTAAAGGAAAGGGATTTGTGTTTGGATTTGCGGTTTCTGCCTGCATTGGATTAGCGATGGTTTTGGCAATGGTAATTTCCAGTGCCGTAGGTACCTTGATTCCCCTGTTCTTTAAAAAGATTAAAATTGACCCCGCGGTTGCCAGTGGTCCGCTGATTACAACTGTCAATGACTTAATAGCGGTGGTGACATACTATGGCATGAGCTGGCTGTTGTTATTGCAAGTGCTGCATTTGGGAAATTAAAAAAGAGAAGCGTTTTTACGCTTCTTTTTTTATGCTGTATTTGGAACATTGACTTTTTACATAGACCGGGGTATGATGAAAAAAAGGTTTTCGGTATCCATTGCTATAGAAAAGAGGGAAACAAAATGATTTATGATTGTGCAAAATGCAGCATTCATGCCTGCCGCAGTGGTAAGCTGGACCGGCTTCCCAAAAACTGCCCGATGCGTGCGGAGGCTTTCCAGAAGGAAGCCTTTGCAGAATACGAAAAAGAGGAAAACCATGATTTTTATGTAAACTCATCCTGTATTGAGTCAGAAGGATATGGTCAGTGGACACGTATGCAGGAAATTCTGGAGTTTTGCAGAAAAATGCACTATACCAAAATTGGTTTGGCGTTTTGTATCGGTTTGCGCAATGAGGCAAAGGTAGTGGACCGGTATTATGAACAACATGGTTTGGAAGTAGTTTCTGTTGTGTGTAAAACTGGTGCCCATGATAAAGAAACCGTAGGCATCACCGATGAAAAGAAAGTACATCCTGGGCAGTTTGAAGCCATGTGCAATCCCATTATGCAGGCAAAAGCGATGAACGCGGCTGGCACACAGCTGAATATTATACTGGGTCTTTGTGTAGGCCACGATTCCCTATTTATAAAATATTCGGAAGCACCAGTAACTACGCTGGTGACAAAGGACCGCGTGCTGGCACATAACCCTTGCGGTGCCATTTATGTATATGATTCCTATTATAAAGGAAAATTACAGGATCAATGATAGATGGGATCTTTCTATATCAGATTGCGTTGGGATATACATTACACAGAGAATAGCAAATAATAGGAGAAAGACCGAAGATAAGCAGGCTCTTTTTTAGAAAACAATGATTTTTGATTTCTTGATTTTTTAAGGGAAGCTCTGCTTTATAAGAAACGCATACCAAAAAAATAGTTTCGCTGGAATTCCTTGCGTAGCAGGCATTCCAGCGATATTTGCTTTCTGGTAAAGATGCCTCCTAATCTATCTTTTTTATCTTGTTAGCCCTGTAATCCTTCACTTTGGCGTACCATATCTTCGATTACAATATCGAAGATTTCTCCCAAAGAAGCACAGTATTCCAACACTTTCCAAGGCTCATTGGTATGAAAATGGATTTTGATGAGCGTTTCATCACCTACTGCCAGCAGGCAGTCGCCATCAAAATGGCTCTGAAAGTAGTCAGAGATAGCGTCTTCATCTAAATGACTGCCTTCGATTAAAAGCTGAGTGTCATAACGATAAGTAATTTCTTCCTGCATATCTTCCATATGTGAAAACTCCTTTCCAGAGTAATTTATGATAGGTGCAGTATGTAACAATACGGGAAAAAAGTCAAGGTTTTTTATTTTTATAAAGAT
The DNA here is from genome assembly GCA_944381395.1 of uncultured Lachnospiraceae bacterium. GTDB lineage: Bacteria > Bacillota > Clostridia > Lachnospirales > Anaerotignaceae > CALWRB01. The sequence continues at coordinate 2,246 of CALWKY010000027.1, read as the reverse complement.
TGTAGAAGAAACAAAGGGTGTTTTCCGTAAAGACCAGGAAAGGCACTCGAGAGTTTCTCTATCGGAGACAAGCCTTTTTCTGGTACTTGACGAAAAAATATCCGCGAAATGTTATAAGAAATAATATTATAAGTATTCTTATTGCTTTAAAAGAAAAATTTCGGAATCTTTACATGATTTATTGGTGAAAATCCACATTTGTAGAAAATAGTAAATTCGTGCCCGCGCGGCGGAACGGAAACCGATTTCCGACCAGCCTAAAATGTTGGCGTATTTGCTGCAGTTTGGGAAAAGGAAGCAAAAACCCATTGCAGATTATTGCGAAATAGAGCGGGCTGCGGCAGGCGGTATTTTAACACGCATGGAGACGACATGTTTCATTACCCGCACAGCAGCATTGGGGAAACCGCCGTTTTTTGTATGTGATGCAGACTGCAGAAAGAAAGGCTGCGTCAAAATAATGAAGCCGATTTTATTCAAGAAGAAAAAGTTTGTACCGATTTAACGATAAAAAACAACTGCAGCTTTTTTACTTGTTTAGAGAAATTATGTGGTACCAGTGAGGAAATGAGGAATTGATATGGAACGTAAAAATATAGTGAAACGTTGTTTGTTATTGCTGATTGGCGCATGGATTATGGCGTATGGTGCGGCACCGTTTCTTACCATTTAAATTTGTTTTGACTGTATACCGGCAGTCATTTCTCGTATTTTAAGGCTGACCTTCCAAGGAAATCTGCTGGATGTATGAAAAGCTGCCATTACGGCAGTTCTTTTGATTGGACTGATTTTCAGACAGGTAACAAAATGGATCATTGTGCCTTTGGTAAAGGGATTTTAGTATGAAATCTCTGGTAATTTTATGCTGGAGGCTGTCTTGACAGTCTTTTTTCACGGGCATAAAATAACCACAAAGATGGTTTTATAGGAAAGGAGCATTTAAAATGCAAGAAAATTGGCAGCAGCTGAGAGACTGGATACAGGAAAGTGATAACATCGTATTTTTTGGCGGTGCCGGTGTATCGACAGAAAGCGGTATTCCCGATTTTCGCGGAGAAAAAGGCATTTATGCCACTATGAGTGAATATGGTTACCGCCCGGAAACCATTTTAAGCCATAGCTTTTTTGAAAGCCATCCGGAAATTTTCTTTCAATATTATAAGAAGTATTTGCTTTTCCCCAATGCCAAACCCAATGCCTGCCATTTTGCATTGGCACAGCTGGAAAAAATGGGGAAACTGAAAGCGGTAGTGACCCAAAATATTGATAACCTTCACCAACTGGCGGGCAGTAAGCATGTATTGGAGCTGCACGGAACACTTTATCGGAATTACTGCGTTCATTGTAAAAAGGAATTTTCTTTGGAATATGTCATGACGCAGGAAGGAATTACCCATTGCGACCGTTGCGGCGCCATGGTACGACCGGATGTGGTGCTGTATGAAGAGGGGCTAAATGAAGAAACACTGGAAGAAGCTCTGCGCTGCATCAGCGAGGCGGAGATGCTCATCATTGGAGGCACTAGTTTAAACGTATATCCAGCAGCGGGGCTGGTTCGTTACTATCGCGGGAAAAAACTGGTGTTGATTAACAAAAGTGAAACGCCCTATGACTACCATGCTGATTTAATTATCCGTGACCCCATTGGACAGGTATTTTCTGGAGTTATGGTAGAAATTTGAAAAAAATAAAAAAAAATATAATTTTCCCTTGACAGATTGGTATGTCCTAGTTATAATAAATTTTGCACTGTGAACTTTGACAATAGAATAGTAAGATACCATACAAACCCAAGTCAATTCAAGACGAAAAAAGTGTTGCAGAATCACTTGAAAAAAATCTGAGGATAGCCAGAGAAGACTGGTTAGGACGAAACTTTAATTTGAGAGTTTGATCCTGGCTCAGGATGAACGCTGGCGGCGTGCCTAACACATGCAAGTCGAGCGGAGGGACTGTGAATGAGGCTTCGGCGGATTTTACATTTCCTTAGCGGCGGACGGGTGAGTAACGTGTGGGCAACCTGCCCTACAGTGGGGAATAATCATTGGAAACGATGACTAATACCGCATACGGTCTTCGGGAGGCATCTCCTGAAGAAGAAAGGATTTATTCGCTGTAGGATGGGCCCGCATCTGATTAGCTAGTTGGTGAGATAATAGCCCACCAAGGCAACGATCAGTAGCCGACCTGAGAGGGTGATCGGCCACATTGGGACTGAGACACGGCCCAAACTCCTACGGGAGGCA
>CALWKY010000026.1 GCA_944381395.1 uncultured Lachnospiraceae bacterium | reverse complement strand
TACTATACGGATCTTATCAATGAACTGGTAAAAGATCCGGCAGAGAAGTTGAAGGTGTTTGATAAGAACAGTCCTTATCTGCCGACCAGAAAGATTGGAAAGAACAATCCAAAGGCAGAGGAGATCCAAATTGATAATTATCTCCGGCAGGAATGGAATCATATGGTGGACCGGGCAGTAACAGAAGGCGTGACAGAGGAAGAATTGCGCCAGGTGAAGAAAAAAGAGATCACTGTGCCTGCTCAAGAATCGATTATGAAGGCAGGCTGGAAACCGGATCAGTTCCGAAGCATCCTGCAGAAAGCGATTGGGAAACTGAGAGGATTCATTCAGTTTATGAAAGAGATTCAGAACGGAGAATTTGACGCAAGAGGAAACCCGCTGATCCGCCATGATCTGAGATTTGATGTGACACCGGCACCACTACCGGAGATGGCAAAAGGAGAAAGACCATCTTCAGCTCTGCAGGAAGCGGAAGTAATGAGACTGGATCGTATTTTGCAGAAGATGAAGAAAGCAGAACAGAAGATTTACGCCATTGAAAAAGCAAAGATCAGGCTGGAGAAAGATCTGAAAGAAGTGCAGAAAAAATGGTTTCATGGGAAAGAGAAGAAAGAGCTAGAGCAGAAGATTGCCGGAAAACGGCAGGAGCTGAAGAAAGCACAGGAGACTTTAAGCGAGATTCCTAAAATGCAGCGATATGAAAATGCATTGGAAGTGAAAAAAGCCTATAAAGCAGCGGTTAGTGAACTGGAAGGAGTGCGGAAACTTCAGAGTGAATGGGATCAGAAGGGAATTTCGGAAAAGAAGTACTGGGTGATCAAAGCCAACGTTCCAGAGCAGACAAGGCAGAAAAGTATTCATGAGCGCTTGGAGGAGAAGAAACGAGGTATGGAACAACAAAAGAAAAAAGAGCGGAAAAGAAATCAGGACAGGGATTGCCTGTAAAGAAACAGCCGGAACCGTCAATGCTTTCATTGAAGGATCTGGTTGCAATTGTAACTTAAAGGAATTAGTGGACAATATCATTCAGGAACGGATGCAGAGTGCGTTCAGCAAGATGAAATCCGGGAAAGAATCAGATACAGAAGATAATGTAGAAAAGAAGTATGAGGAAGCGGTGACATCGCTTTCAGAGGATAAAAAACAGGCGGTTCGGGGATGCTGTGACGCTATTTTTGACAGCAGGGCAGAAAGTGAGATTTTCTTATACCGGCTGGGATTTCAAGACGCAATCTGGTTGAACAAAATCGTAAAAAGATAATATGGTCAGTTTCATAACCGGATGAATATTAAAATGAAAGAATGAAAAGAAAGAGCATGAGCCGACATAAAGGTTTATGCTCTTTTTTTATAGATAATCCAGCTAGAGGAGGTGAGTAAGGATGAAGAATCTGAATATCAACCAGATGATGTTACTGTACTGTTTTAGATGCCCGAATCTGGAGTTTACAACTAAAAGACTCCGTTATGTGGGTGCCTTGGCTACTGATTTTGAGGTGAAGAAATGTATTTTCAATCTTAGCAAGCATATCAATCAGGATGGTGTGGCAGAAGGCTATGACCAGATGCATTCCGACATTAAAGATTTTTTCAGCCCGGACGATGATCCGGCAGGAGCATTTGTACTGACATCCATGTGGTGGGATGATGATTTCGCTGCGTAGAAAATGATTAAGAAAATGGAGAAAAACAGGATGAACAGAGTTATTTTAATGGGACGTCTGACAAGAAATCCCGAGATCAAATACGAAGGATAACGATATGGCAGTTAACCGCAGATAGATATAAGAAGGACGGTGACACAGGAAGCAGATTTTATTTCTTGCGTAGTATTTGGAAAAGGAGTAGAGTTCGTTCAGAAATATCTTCGGAAGGAAATGAAAGTTGCTGTACTTGGCAGAATCAGTACCGGAAGTTATAAGGACAAAGATGGAAAACAGTTTATACTACGGATGTGATTGGGGAAGAACATGAATTTGCAGACAGTCCGAAAACAAAAATGAAACAGAGGCAGGAGTGGACACAGGGGAAGGAAAAGCTACAACAGACAGTGATAGATTTATGAATGTGCCAGAGGGAGAAGAACTTTCTTTTGTGTAAAGGTTAAGTAAAGGAGGAGGCTGTTATTATGCAACTTCTCCCGGCAGCTTAAATATGGAAAATAAAAATCTTTGAGGTATTCAATCTAATGAAAACGTGATACAATTTGTATAGTTTTACATGGAGGTACAGACATGGCAGTATGTTATGAAAGACTGTGGGAACTGTTGGCTAAAAAGAATATGAAAAAAATTGAATTACAGCATCGTTCGGGAATCAGCGGGAATATTCTCGCCAAGTTGGGAAGAAACGAATATATTTCCATGCAGTCTGTTGAAAAGATATGTGGAACACTGAATTGTACGATTGATGAAATAATGAAATTTAAAGAAAGTAAATGAGGGGTTGTAAATGGCAAAAGAATCCATAGAAGCTGCATTAAAGCGATTTGATGAACGTTATTACAAATTGAGATTGGATAAAGTAATCCTCGAGAGTTTTGGAAATAATCTGTTGTCGTATATGAAACAGATTAATTTTGCGGTAAAGAATAATGAAACAGAAGAACATATTAAAAATATTGTAAATAGATTTTTAAGAGCAACTTTTTATTCTGACCCCAAATTTGAGATCAATGCATACAAAAGAGTGGATAGTGCTATTATGTACAATAATATTTTGTATGCAATTTTGGAAATGAAAAAACCGGCAAATAAAATGGAAATGGTTTTGGAAGATGACATTAACCGGAAGGCTCTATGGGAAATAGTATATTATTATCTTTGTGAAACCAGAGATGTTTCCGGGAAAAAGGTTAAAATTAATTATGATTCAGAAATACGTAGGTTGATTATTACGGATTCTCGGACATGGGTATTGATTAATGCTCAGGATTTAGACAAATTATGTGAAGGTTATATTGAAAAACTGTTTTATAAGTTTGAGAACAACCAGTTACCATATAGAGATGTAAATAAATTTTATGGTGCGTTATCTGAATATTTTTCACAGATAAATATTACTGAAAAATTGAGGTATGTTTATTTTGAAATTGACAAAATGTATTCCAAAAAATCAAATTGGCAGTATCTGTTCAAGATATTTAAGCGTGATTATTTGCTGAAAGATGGATACAAACAGATTGCAAAGACCCATGTATTAAATGGAAAATTCTATCAGGAATTACTTTATCTTATGGGGTTGAAAGAAGCAAAAGTAGATAAGAAAAATGTAATTATTATTGATCCATCTGTAAAGGGTTCCCTGGCAAATCAGGTGTATTCAATTTTAACTGAGGAAAAAGAACGCCCGGAAGATCTGGCGAAAGAAGAAACATTTGAAATCGTGTTGGTTTGGATTAATAGACTTTTATTTATCAAACTTTTTGAAGGGCAACTTATCTCGTTTAATAGAGATTGTCCAGAATACCGAATTTTGGATAATGACAAAATAAGAGATTTTCAGGAAGTTCAGTATCTTTTCTTTGATGTCCTCGGAAAAAGAGAAAGAGATGACACACCGTTTTTAAAGCAATTCGAACAGGTGCCATATTTGAATAGTTCATTATTCGAGCGGTATGAAGTTGAAACAAAGTATGTAAACATTCGTGAGATTAAGAATGAGCCAATAAAGAAAAAGAAAGCATCAGTTCTTGGAAAGAAAAGTCCAGATAATATACCACTGTTGGAGTATATTATTGACTTTTTAAATGCTTTTAGTTTTACCGCACAAAATGTAAATGAAGACGAAAAAATCATTTCCAGTGAAATAATTGATGCATCTGTTTTAGGGTTGATCTTTGAAAAAATAAATGGATATAAAGAAGGTTCTTTTTATACTAAGAGTTTTGTAACAGAATATATTTGTCAGGAAACTATTGAAAATACGGTTATTGAAAAACTGAATAAGGAATTTATGTGGCATTGCAAGACTATTGATGATGTCAAATTTGTAATGGATACAAATTCTTTTGCCCAGATAAAAAGAATAAATGAGATTATAGATAGTCTGAAAATCTGTGATCCCGCAGTAGGCTCAGGACATTTTTTGGTTTCTGCACTAAATAGAATTATTGCTTTGAAAAAAGAACTAGGAGTGCTATTGAAATATGATGGAAAGACACCGTTCCGTGAATATGAATTAGCTGTAATTGACGATGTATTATGTGTATTTGATGGACAAGGAAGGGAATTCAAATACGAACCAAATGACTTCCTTTCTCAATCAATACAAAAAACTCTTTTTATAGAGAAAAGGAAGATCATTGAAAATTGTTTGTTTGGTGTAGATATTAATCCGAATGCTGTTGCTATTTGCCAGTTACGTTTGTGGATAGAACTTCTTAAAAATGCTTATTATGAAAATGGTGTCATGGAGACGTTACCGAATATTGATATTAATATTAAGTGTGGTAACTCTTTGATTCATAAAATTCAATTTCAGGTAGGGCAGAACATTGGAACAAAAGATGTCGGATTTTCAAAAAGTGATCAGGCATTAATTAAAGACTATAAGGCAACAGTAAAAAAATATCATTCTGCATCAGACAAACGAGAAAAACATGAACTCAAAAATATTGTTTCAAAGATCAAAGATAATCTTCATATGGCTTGCCAGCAACTGGTAATGAAAGCAAAAGGAAATCAATTGTATTTGGCATATGATACGAATTATGCACGGGATATATATAAAGACTCTTTCGAATGGGCATTAGAGTTTCCAGAGATTATTTCTGAGAAAGGAACTTTTCTGGGATTTGATTGTATTATTGGTAATCCACCGTATATCAGAGTGCAGGAATTGAGCCATGAAGATGTTGATTATTATAAGGATAATTATGAAACAGCGTGGAAAAGAATTGATATTTCAACATTGTTTATAGAACTGGGCTACAGCTTAGTTAAGGCAGAAGGTAAAGTATCCTTTATTACTTCAAATCAATTTCTTACAACAGATTATGGAACACTTATTAGAAAATTTATTATTGATAACACATTTGCAAATAGAATTGTAGATTTTGCTGATCTACCTGTTTTTGATGGGGCACTTACGTATGTGAGTATCTTCTTTTTAGAAAAAAAATCAGTACGAAGAAAGAGTTTCTATTTTTATAAAGTTCCGAAACTTCCTTTTATTGTTCCCTCATCTGAACAATTTATTGAAATTTCTTATGATTCATTGGAAGAAGAAGGATGGATATTAAAAAGTAAAGAAGTCAAGGAGTGTCTTGATAAAATGAAATCTGCTACACCGGATATATTAAAAAAATATGCAAAATGTTGGGCTGGAGCATTTACTGGTAAAGATGATGTTTTAATGTTTATGAAAGATGAGAAGGTTCCTTTTGAAGATGCAATGACAATCCCTGTCATAAGAGCAGATAGTTGCTCACGATATGCATACGCAGAACCAACAAGAAAAATATATTATCCTTATGCGGAAAATGGTGACAATACAGTTTTAATACCGTTGCAGGAAATTCAAAACTCATATCCTCAGACGTATGAGTATATCAAGGAACATGAAGAAATACTCAAAGCGAGAAAAGATTCAAGAAAGGTATTTGGGGATAAGGAAGGCTGGTATGGTTTAGTCAGATTTGGAAAACTATCCAGATTTAAAAAGAAAAAAATAGTAAGTCCGGGAGAAGTTAAGGGAAATAAGTTTTCGCTGGATATTACGGGGTCTGCGTTTAGCTGTGGTAGAGTTTTTTCTGTTACATCAGAAGACGAGAATGTGAGTGTTGAGTATATTTTGGCTTTTTTAAATTCGGAATTATGCGAATTTTACTTACATAACACAGCAGCATTAAAGCAAGGAGGATATTATTCATATTCTTCGACAGCTATTGACACCCTTCCATTTATTTATGATCCAAAAAAGGCTATTGATGTTGAGCGACTTGTAATCAATATTTTACAACTTAAAAGTAAGCAAGAGGACAGCCATGATCTTGAAAAAGAAATCGATCAGATTTTTTATGATATGTATGGCTTTTCAGAGCAGGAACAGAAGGTTGTAAGACAATATTTAGAGATGTAAATTCTCTTAGCAACGCTAAGAGCGCACTTCTATACATGCATTTTCAATGCCATGTATCGTGCGTCCTGTGGAGCTGTCTCCGGATTGAAGATTTATTCAATCCGGGAGATATGCGAAATCAAGATTTCGGACAAGGGTTGCCCTTTCGGCACGAGTGCCTATCTGTAAAGTACTTTAAGTATGTACTATTTTGGTAACAAATGAAACATTGGCGGTGTACTATGAGCAGTAAAATTACAGGGAAGGAATATCCATTGCTGAAAATTTTTAGCTTTGATTTTGAATATCATATACCTGCATACCAACGCCCTTATGCATGGATTACGGAAGAAGCAGGAATTTTATTTGATGATTTATATGAATTTTACCGAACAGAACTATCAGATAATTATTTTCTTGGCACAATTGTGCTTATTAAAGAGGAAGACAAACCATATGCTGATGTTATTGATTGACAGCAACGTCTTACTACATTGACGATTCTTTTTCAGTATTGGTTTCCAATCTGACAGGGAAGGCACGAGAGGCATGTAATGCCCTGCTTCAGGAAAGCGGTAATATACTTGCCGGTATTCCTGCCAGACCCCGTATACATCTTCGTCAACGTGATCAGGCTTTTTTTAATAAATACATTCAGGAAGTGCAGATTCCATCTTTGATCAGCATTGCTGCAACTGCACTTTCGACAGAAGTATAGCGACATATTCAGGAAAACTGTAATGTGTTACTTGGTCATTTTGAGTCAGCTTTTGAGGGAAATCAAAATGAATGGATTAATTTAAGTAGGAAAAGAAGTGTGTGGTGCTATCGAAAAGATAGGTGGCACTATGCCGGAAAATTTACCGATACCAGAAAAAGTATTCAATAAGTTGAAAAGGAGCAACTTGCTACATTAAAGGACAAAAGCAAAAGAGGGAAAATTGATGCTTGATGAGTAAATTTTTGTAGATTAACAGAAAAAATAAACTCAGAAATTTGATATGTATAGAGGAGACGTACAGATAAAATAATGGAAAATTTAGAAAAGATGATTACTGTCCGTATTATGCAAGAAGATGCGGAAACTATTTTTTCTCTTATGAAGACTGAAAGGGATCCTATATTTGCAATGGAGATTATTCCATATTATGCATTGTTTATCCAATCTTGCCAGGAATATATGGGAGAAACTTTTATCGAGGGAACTTCAGCGGTAAAAGTCAAAGATATACGTAATTTTATTAAAATATACGGAGAAAGTTTTGGAAAATCAAAGAAAAGAATAGAATTGGTAGATATTGATCAGGATGAACAGTATAGAGCACAATTAAGATTTGATTTTATGAAAAGTTGGAATATCCATTTGAATCTTGGTACATATTGGACAGAAGATAATCATGTTGTAGGAAACACGCAGATGCTTGCTGATTTTTTAGAAATTGATGATATATTTAATCAGAAAACAGGAGAGTTGCAATATGAATTGGGAAGTCAGATGGGGGCATTTGTGGCATCGATAAGAGATGGATTTTCGCAAGTTATTGATCCACCAGAGGTAAAAAGATTACGTATAGGGGTATCAATAGATTATTTTTATGATTTGAATACAAATAAGAATGACGAGTTGTTCGTTGATAATTCATCGAAAGTCTTAAATTTATTCTTTCTTAATTTAGTTTGTAATATGAATTTTGTGAAGCATATTTTGAGACCGCTATTTGACGATAGCAATATGTGGCTTTTTCGAGTGGAATATATTGTAACATATTATACTTATCGAGCAATTCAACGGTTAAAAAATTATTGTGACAATAATATTGATCTGTGTATTGATTTTGGAGGGTTTACAGAGACGTTTGGTTTAGCAAAAGTTTTATTCCAGTCTAAGTTTCGTAATTGTATGATGCATTATGGGCTTGAGAATCAGGAAGTAATCTCTATAGAAAATATTCAAAAGCCGTTCTATGGTATTGTTGAAACTTGTTATAATGGAATGGATTATTATTCTTTTTTGGACACATTAAGAAGATTATCAGATAAGATGATTGATTTTTTAGAAAAGCGTTTTAATATAGAAAAAATTACATTACAACGCTTATAAAGGATGCGGTAATGATAACGTTTTTCTTATAAAAGGTAGAGGTGAAATCAATGGTGATGAGGTGTCGTGGGTTAGTAACGTGTCCGTAACAAACACTGCCCAGTCCCTTGATTTACAAGACATTATGGGATAATTCTTGTTTTCAAAGAGAAAACTTGTAAGCCACCGGAAAAACTCTATTGGAGTTGAAGAATCCGGAGATCGTGAATAAATTGTTTTGAGGTGAATAAAAAACGGTGGCTACATTTTGGCTACATAAATATTATAGACGAAATGGGTAATACATATAAGATAATAAAAATCACACAAAAAAACGAATTAATAATTCGCATTATTTGTAATCGTACAAATATAAAAGTGGAGAAAATAGGTGGTACAATGCCGGAAGATTTACCGACACCAGAAAAAGCATTTAGCAGGTTGAAAAAGAACAACTTGCCCGATTAAAGGCGAAAGCAAAAGCGGGAAAACTAATGTTGGATGAATAATTGTAGGCTGGCACTGAGGGGAGAGTCAGCGATGGTCAAAAAAATCGTTATGTGTATACGATTTTAGAAAAAACAAATGGAATATTATTGCAATTTCAGAAGACGGTATAAGGCTTAATAAGCGTGCACCTTTCTTCATATTGTGTCCTGTCACTTTTATTTACAATTAACAAAAATAATTATTGGTGAAATGCGGAGGTAGAGTATGAGAATACTGGCGATAAATATTCAAAACTTTCGAAAACTTTTACAATGCCATATAGATTTTAGTAAAAAGATCACGCTTTTCGTTGGTGCAAATAATAGTGGAAAAACATCTGCTATGGATGCTCTTGGCAAATTCCTTGCAGATAGGAGGTTCACTTTTAACGATATAACCATATCAAAACGTTCAGATATCAATCAGATTGGAGATAGATGGATCCAAGAAGAATGCGAAGAACCCGTTGATTTGGCAGAATGGGAATCATTTGTTCCTAAAATGGATATGTGGCTTGATATTTCGCGAAACGAAATACACTATGTGTCTGGTATTATTCCAACGTTGAAATGGCGCGGAGGTGAATTAGGTGTTAGGTTGGCCTTTCTACCGAAAGATATTTCTAAGTTATTTTTAGAGTATAGAGAGGCATATTTCGCAGCACGTAAAACTGAAAAAGCGAAAGAAAAAGTTGAAATAAGATTATATCCGAAAAACTTGTGTGAATTCCTAGAGAAGAATTTCAACACATATTTTTCGATTAAGACATTTATTTTAGATCCTGCAAAAGCAGAAGCAGATGAGCCGCAGTCAACGCCCTTCGAAATGGAATGCTTTACTGATAATCCACTAAAAGGAATCATTAAAGTGGACATGATTGATGCACAGCGAGGGTTTGCAGACCCAGACAATGCAGATGGAACCGAAAGGACTAAGAAACAGTTATCTGAACAAATGCGCAGCTATTATGATAAGCACCTCGATCCAGAGAAATCCCCTTCCCCAGAGGATTTAGATATTTTGCAGGCTACCGAGGAAGCGAGGAAAGCATTTGACAGAAATCTTGCAATAAAATTTGAACCGGCAATTCATGAGTTGGAGGGGTTGGGATACCCTGGAATAGCAGACCCCAAACTCACAATTGCTACAAAAATGTCTACGAGTGAGACCTTAAAGCATGACGCTGCCGTACAATACGCTCTTAGTAAAAGTGATGACAGTCTAAAATTATCAGAAAAATACAACGGTCTTGGTTATCAGAACCTTATTTCTATGGTCTTTGATTTAATGCGTTTTAGGGATGACTGGATGCGTGAGGGAAAAGCTAAACAGGCAAAGCAAGATTCTGATCGGGCGATTGAGCCGTTGCATTTAGTTTTGGTTGAAGAACCGGAAGCACATCTCCACGTTCAGGTACAGCAGGTATTTATCCGTAAAGCGTATGATGTTTTAACAAATCATAAATTTATAAAAGAGAACGATAATTTTGCTACGCAGCTAGTAATTAGCACCCATTCAAGCCATGTCGCCCGGGAAACCAATTTTGCAGATTTGCGCTACTTTAAACGGTTATCGGAAGGTTCGGAAAGCACAATTGCAACATCAAAGGTAATAAATCTTTCCGATGTATTCGGGAAGGAAGATGAAACTGATAAATTTGTTACGCGCTACCTGCAATCAACACATTGCGATTTGTTCTTTGCTGATGCTGTGATTCTGGTCGAGGGTTCGGCGGAGAATATGCTATTGCCACATTTTATACGAAACAAATATCCCAAGCTGTATCAAAGATATATATCGATACTCAGTATAAATGGTCGTCACTCGCATCGCCTCAATCCATTGATTGAGAAGTTATGTATACCTACGCTCGTTATTGCAGACATGGATTCAGCGGAAAAAGAAGGACATCATAAAGCGGCTTGTCCAGAACGTGGAAAAGGTCTTATTAGCGGTAACTATACAATTGCCCAATGGCTGGTTAAGGAAAAGGATTTGGACAGGCTTTTGGCGATTCCTTCTGCAAAGAAAGAAATAATTAAGGAAACACCATACAAATACTCTATCCGAGTTGCATATCAAACTCCGGTTACTATTGACTATGATGGTACTGTTAAAGAAGCTATTGCAAGCACATTCGAAGACTGCCTTGTGTATACGAATTATCAACTCTTTAAAGGAATTTCGACAGATGATACTGGCAGTTTAGTAAAGAGAGTGAGCGATGAGATTGATTCAGCAAACTCCTTTGAAGATTTTCATAAAGGGGTATATGAAATACTACGTAATGGCAAGTCTGATCAAAAGGCCGAATTTGCATTAGATTTGATTTATGCTGTAGATCCAAACCAACTTATAGTTCCCGCTTATATTGACGAGGGACTGGAGTGGCTACAATCATATTTAGATCCGGAGGAATGAGACATGACAAAAATAATGCCCTTGGAAGAACGTTCCATAGATAACCATATTGATGATCATGTAGATAAAGAGATACAAGATTGCTTCTCTGTAGACGCCCCTAAATGTTTCTTTGTATTTGCAGGAGCAGGTTCCGGAAAGACCAGAAGTCTTATAAACACACTCACCTTTTTAGATAAAGAACGAGGTGAAAGTCTTTTAATGAACGGTAAACAAATTGCCGTCATTACTTACACGAATGCGGCCTGTGACGAAATATCCAAGAGATTGCAGTATAAACCGATCTTTTCTGTATCTACGATACATAGTTTTTTGTGGGATTTAATAAAGAGTTATCAGGCAGATATAAAGGAATGGATTACACAATCTGTTAAGAAAGAAATTGAAGAGCTTAGGCAAAAGCAGCTTAAGGGGCGTGGCGGTAAGGCGGGCGAAAAAAGAGCTGAGGATATCAGGAAGAAAACAGAACGACTTGCAAAAATTGAAACAGTAAAAAAGTTTTCTTATAATCCAAATGGAGATAATGTAGGCTACGATTCCCTGAGTCATAGCGAGGTCGTTAAAATGAGTACAGAGTTTATTGCGATGGAACCAACCATGCAGGATATTTTAACGGCAAAATACCCAATACTGCTTATTGACGAAAGCCAAGATACGAAAAAGGAACTGGTTGATGCCCTGCTTATTGTATGCGAAAAATATAAAGACAGGTTTATTGTTGGAATGTTCGGTGATACCATGCAAAGGATTTATAACGATGGGAAAGATAATCTTGCTAATTGCATTCCTGACGAATGGATAAAACCAGTGAAAGTAATGAATCATCGAAGCGCTAATCGCATTGTCGATTTAGCTAATTCAATAAGGAGTACTGTAGATAATCAAAAACAGAAGGCAAGAAGTGATGCAGAGGAAGGAAGTGTACGATTATTTATTGCTTCAATTTCGGATGATAAAGAAAGTATCGAAAAAAAGGTTGCAGAGATTATGGCACAAGATACCGGAGATATCGGCTGGAATGACGATACACAGTATAAAAGTCTAATTCTCGAACATCATATGGCGGCAAGTCGGTTCGGTTTTTCTGATTTATATATGCCTCTAAATGATTCGGGAAAATTTGACACATCTCTGCGCGATGGGTCTATTACAGAATTGTCGATTTTGTCAAAGATTGTGTCTCCGTTAGTGGCAGCATATCAGGGCGGAAATGACTTTGAGGTCGCAAAAATTGTCAGAAAGAATTCTCCTTTATTAAATAAAGAAGCTTTTGCATCTGAATTAGGCGATCAAACTAAAATGCTTGAAAAAGCTGATGCCGCAGTAGAGGCTTTAATGCATCTCTGGGACGATGAAAAGATTCCATCTTGTTTGGATGTTTTAAAATCCATCCGAGATACAGGATTATTTAAGGTTGCAAGCCGCGTTGATGAATTATTAACAGAATTCTCCCAAGGCGAAAGCGAAAAGGTTACTGCTCTAAGAAATGCATTATCTGTACCGTTTTATGAATTGGAAAGATATTCATCATACGTTACTAACAATACTCGTTTTGCTACACATCAGGGCGTTAAAGGGTTAGAGTTCCCTAGAGTTATGGTTATTATGGACGATGCGCAGGCCAGAGGTTTTTTGTTTAGTTACGAGAAGTTGTTTGGCGCAAAAGCACAAAGTGATACTGACGTAAAAAATAAGCGTGAGGGTAAGGATACCAGCATCACAAGAACGGCGCGTCTATTTTACGTTGCCTGCACAAGAGCACAAAAGAGTTTGGCTGTTGTTGCTTATACGGCAAATGTGGAATCGGTTAAAAATACAGCCTTATCAAATGGTTGGTTTTCAGAAGATGAGATTTACATCCTGTAGAATATATACGGTCTTCGGCAAGAATGTGTTTTGGATAAATCTTTCTTTCATAGAGTACCTCCATAGTTTACTTGCAAGCCACCGGAAAAAACTCGCATGGAGTTAAAAAATTCGGTGATCGTGAATAAATTGTTTCGAGGTGAATAAAAACGGTGGCTACATTTTGGCTACATAAATATTATAGACGAAATGGATAGTGCATATAAAACAATAAAAATCAAACAAAAAGCGAATCAATAGTACATAATACTTGCAACCGTACAAATATAAAAGTGGAGTTTGAATAACGGACAGAACCCCGGAAATGCTGATAGAATGGGCATTTCCGGGGTTATCCCACCAGCAGCTTTGGAGCAGTGGTCTGTGCGCTGGATATGAGTTCTTCTACAATGCTTCATTTCTTCGGTATATTTCTCGATACTGCCGAACTGCTGGATAGCGGTTTCTGCCTGATTGGATTTGAAATCCTCCAAAGCGTTACGACAGGTCAAATTCTTTAAAGCTCATACATTGTTCTCCTTTCTCAAGACATTCGAGAAGCTGTATAAGCCAGTCAAGGCGATTCCGTTTCAGCAGGAACAGTTCTTTTTGCTTTTTTAAAGCAGCAATCCGATTTCATCATAGTATTAAAGTGTCCGTATGCTGACGCCAGTCAGCTTCGAAGCCTGACTTATACTTTTCATCGAAACAGCTCCTCTCATTACAAGAAAGAACAGGAATGAGCGCCCACATCTGTTATTCCTTGAGAAAAGAATACAATATCACGCAGCGTGAGAGTCAAGAGGCTTTATAAAAATCATAATGCAAGGCCGCATTCAAAAGCGAGTACCATATATTTTTCAGCGTTAGTAAGTCCATACGAAGCTAAATCTCTGATATCCCATGTCTCAGAGCTGAGATTATCTGCACCATATAAAAACTGGATGAAAGGGATATGGCGGTATTTTGCAGCGGCGAACATCGAAGCGCATTCCATTTCTACGGCGATACAGCCCTCTTGTTTACGCTCTTGAATAAGCGGAAGTGTCTCCCTGTAAATTGCGTCAGAGGTCCACGTTTTCCCTTTTATAAAAGGGTAACCGCAGGTTGATAAAACGCTTTCTAATATCTTGACAGAATGCGGATCTGCCTCAATCTCCGGCGAGGGTGCTATATAATGATAGCTTGTGCCTTCGTCACGGACGGCAGAAATGGGAATAATGAGCTTGTCTTTTACGTTATCATCGTCCAATACGCCGCAGGAACCGAACAACACAAATTTTTTTACGCCCATGGCAGCAATTTCTTCAAACCCTGCAACACA
This sequence comes from uncultured Lachnospiraceae bacterium, assembly GCA_944381395.1. Taxonomy (GTDB): domain Bacteria; phylum Bacillota; class Clostridia; order Lachnospirales; family Anaerotignaceae; genus CALWRB01. The sequence goes on along the minus strand of CALWKY010000026.1, from coordinate 1,962 downwards.
GGCAGGTGCTCCTACTCTGGAGAGGTAGAAAGCAATGTCTGTATCTTTATAACGGATTTTGTAAACCGGTATCACACCATTTGCAGTATATAGTTCTGCTATCTTTTGAGTGGTGTTTAACGAAGAAAATTTTTGAATGATATTTTCTGAAAACGTAGAGACACATATCTCTGGGAAATCATCAATTTTTTTCGTTGTATCACAGGGGCTGAATAAAGCCGGTTCTGAAATATTTGTTCGTTGAAATATTGTACTCAAGCTATTTACCTCCCAATGCTAATTTTCTGGATATACCTTTGCAGCTATTCCAGAAGCTCCTTTTTTGACGGCAATATTCGCATCAACTAAATGCAGTTCAATCTGCTCACAGGCTTTGTTCATCCGTATCACTTCCTGCTGAACAAACAGGAAAAAGAATTTAAATAAATTATATCATATCAGCATAAACTTTTACTGGAAAGTTCTATTGATTTTCATCTTTGTGCCTGCTAAAATGTAGGTACAAAGAAGGTTTGCCGCTGACCAATATGCGGTATATTAGTGGTTGGGTCGAAAGTATAGTCCTTCGCCGCAAGGTGAGGGACTTTTATAAATTTTTTCAAGATATGTCAGATCCGTATCTTAAAGGAAATAAGGCGGGGAACAGACCGCATTATTACTGCTCTGAGGATACAGGTACTGGGATATACTGTCGACCAGTGAGCATACCGTTAGAGAGATTGAGCGAAAAGCGAGAAAAGTTATGGAGGAGGCATCTCTAAATGATCTACCTTACATCCGATCTCCACTTCGGCCATGATAAGATCATCCGGCACACGGGCAGACCGTTTCAAAATGCAGACGAGATGGATAGGGCTCTTATAAAAAATTGGAACCGAACAGTAACGCCTAGGGATGAGGTCTACATCCTCGGGGATTTGACCATGAAGGGGCCGGATTTTGCCGCTGGGGTATTGGGAAAGCTAAATGGCAAAAAATATCTGATCCGGGGCAATCACGATAAATTCGCTGACAATCCAAATTTTCCATCTGCCTGCCTGGAATGGGTTCGGGATTACTATGAGCTGGCCTGGCAGAATCAAATATTTATTCTCTTTCACTACCCCATTTCGGAGTGGAACGGATATTTTAAGGGGAGCATTGATCTCCATGGGCACCAGCATAACCACGAGGAATATAACCTTGAAAACCTGGAAAATGGGCTGCGGCGGTACGATGTGGGCGTGGATGCCAATGGAATGAAGCCTGTAAGCATCGCGGAAGTAGCAGATTTTTTTGCATAACACATAAAAAAATCCTTCCGCTGCCCGCAGGAAAATCTATAGCAATACCTCAGCCTCCTTTGCAAAATCCGCGTTACAAACATCCAGATATGTGTTATGATGGAATACAGAGAGGTTTTCGCACAAAGCCAAACCGAACGCTGGCTGCTCAGACCTCCTGAGCCGCCGCACAAAATTTTACAAAAGGAGAAAAAAAGATGGATAACAACAAACGTCCAGAGGACATGGCCCGCATCACCACCGCGGAGCTGGCACAGGCATTTATCGATGAACAGGTAAAAGAGATTAAGCAGCAGGTAGGGGACAAGAAGGTTCTCCTGGCTCTGTCCGGCGGTGTTGATTCTTCCGTGGTAGCTGCCCTTTTAATTAAGGCAATTGGAAAGCAGCTGGTTTGCGTTCACGTAAATCACGGTCTTCTGCGCAAGGGCGAGCCGGAGCAGGTGGTAGAGGTATTCCGCAATCAGATGGATGCCAACCTGGTCTATGTAGATGCGGTTGACCGCTTCTTGGATAAGCTGAAGGACGTGGCTGAGCCTGAGCAAAAGCGCAAGATCATCGGCGCCGAGTTCATCCGCGTGTTCGAGGAGGAGGCAAGAAAGCTGGAGGGCATTGAATTTCTTGCCCAGGGCACCATTTATCCCGACATCCTGGAGAGCGACGGTGTAAAGGCCCACCACAA
>CALWKY010000025.1 GCA_944381395.1 uncultured Lachnospiraceae bacterium | reverse complement strand
CTTATAACTTCAAAGAAACGATGTCCAAACCTGAGCGTTTGGCACCTGGTCATAGAATGTGTGCCGGCTGCGGCGGTACCATTGCAGTAAGAAACGTAATGAGAGCACTGCATGAAGGCGACCATGCGGTGATCTGCAACGCAACTGGATGTCTGGAAGTTTCTACTTTCATGTATCCTTATACCGCTTGGGAAGATTCCTACATCCACAACGCATTTGAAAACGCAGCTGCTACCTGTTCTGGTGCAGAAGCTGCATTCGAAGCACTGAAGAAGAGAGGCAAAGTGGACGAAACCTATAAGTTCATCGCATTCGGCGGCGACGGTGGTACATATGATATCGGTTTCCAGTCTCTGTCCGGCGCAATGGAAAGAAATACCGATATGGTTTATGTTTGCTATGATAACGGCGCTTACATGAACACAGGTATCCAGCGTTCTTCTGCAACTCCTATGTTTGCAGATACCACAACCACTCCCGTTGGCTCTCAGTCCAATGGTAAGCCTCAGAACCGTAAGGATCTGGCTTATATCATTGCAGAGCACAATGTGCCCTATGTAGCACAGACTACTTTCGTACAGAACTTCAGAGATCTGCACCAGAAGGCTGAAAAGGCTATCTATACACCTGGTGCAGCATTCCTGAATATTATGGCTCCTTGCCCCAGAGGTTGGAGATATAACACCCCCGATATTCTGGAAATCTGTAAGGCTGCAGTAGAAACCTGCTACTGGCCTCTGTATGAAGTAATCGATGGCAAGTGGGTTCTGAACTATACTCCTAAGAACAAGAAACCCATCGAAGACTTCCTGAGACCTCAGGGCAGATTTAAACATCTGTTCAAGAAAGAAAATGAACACCTCATTGAGCTCTACCAGAAAGAAGTAGACCGGAAATGGGAAGACCTGCAGATTCGTTGCAGCAGATAATAAACAGAAAGGGCATTCCAAAAAGGAATGCCCTTTTTATATAAAAAACGGTAAGACAAAAGAAGGATCTTCTTAGACTGCAGTTCTATAACACTTTTCCAATACAGTATTACAGTACCGGTCATAGTAAGAAGTATTAATAGTTCCTTCTTTTTGTTACCAGTTTTTCTAATATAACGACGCCTTGATAAAAAATAGCTGCCAATATTGCAAGGAGGATTACACTTAACAATACCCAGTCCATTTTGAAAACTTGGCTGCCATAAGTGATGAGATAGCCTAAGCCTGCCTTTGCAACTAAGAATTCACCAACAATGACACCCACAAAGGAAAGTCCTACATTTACTTTTAAAGCGTTCATAATGCAGGGAATATTTTGAGGTAAAACAATCTTCGTTAAGATTTGCCGTTTTGTACCGCCAAAAACACGGATGAGTTTGATCTGTTCCTCGTCTACTTGCTGGAAACCTTCTAAAACCGTCATGATAGTAACAACCAAAGAGGTGAGCAATGCCACTGTGATAATAGAAGTCACATTGTTACCAATCCAAACAATGATAATAGGCGCCAGCGCCGTTTTGGGCAATGCGCCGAGAACAACCAGATAAGGCTCGCTCACTTCCGAAAGAAAGCGGTTCCACCAAAAGAGAATGGCAAATAATGTGCCGAGTATGGTGCCCAGCAAAAAACCCACAACGGTTTCCGCTATGGTAACGGAAAGATGATGGAGCAATAACCCATTTTCTAATAAGGTGCAGAATGCTTGGAACATACGGGAAGGACTGCTGAAAATGAAGGCATCAATCCAACCCAAATCAGCTGCGATTTCCCACAAAAAAAAGAAACAGAAAAAAAGCGCATACCGGCATAAGCGCACCATTTGACGGTGATGATGCAAGCTTCGTAAATAAGCAGCTTGTGCGGGCGAAGGGATGTTTTTATTGGGCATCTTGATTCAGCTCCTTCCAGATCCTATTGAAATATTCCGGAAATTCCGGGGCTTCCCTAGCCAAAATAACGCTGTGATGGGGTACGGTCAGACAAATATCAAAAATCTGTTTTACCTTTGCCGGTCTGGAAGAAAGTACAATCACCCGGTCAGATAGACTGATTGCTTCTGAAATATCATGCGTTACCAGAAGGGCAGTCTTTTTTTCCTGGCGGATAATTCGTCCAATATCGTCAGAAACAGAAAGACGTGTTTGATAATCCAGTGCGCTGAAAGGCTCATCTAATAGAAGCACTGCGGGATGAATGGCAAGGGTACGAATGAGGGCAACCCTTTGCCGCATACCGCCGGATAATTCAGCGGGGTAGTGATCCCGAAATTCCCATAGATCATATTTTTTCAACATATGATCTACGGTATCTTTATCCTGCTGCGTAATTTTTCCGGATACTTCCGGACCTAATAACGCATTTTGACGAATGGTACGCCAGGGCAAAAGCTGATCTCGCTGCAGCATATATCCGACTTTACCATGAATGGACAGGGTGCCTTGTGAAGGCTTCATGAGCCCTGCAAGGAGGGAAAGCAGTGTGCTTTTTCCACAGCCGCTGGGACCTACCAAAGAAACAAATTCGCCTTCTTTTACGGAAAAACTGAGATCCTCTACCGCTTTCGTTTCCCCCTGCGGACTATGGTAGCTTAATGAAATATGTTCCATGGAAACCATGGGATTGTCTGAAAGCAAAGGAATGGCCTCCTTTATTGGGGAAAACTTGGAAAAAAGCATTTCCGAAGCAATTTCCCTGTTTTTTGTTATCAATATATGAGATGGAGGACAAATGGTGCTTTTCTATTCCTGTCCTATGCAAGAAAACCCAAGCTCATTTTTATGAATAGCAACATAAATAAGACGCTTTTCTTTTTTTTAAAAAACGCGAAAAAGATAAGGGGATAAACTTTTATTTTTACAAGTTTTATGGTATACTACATGAGTGATAATAGGGCAAGGAGGAAGAAACATGAAATACTTGGCAGATACCCATACCCATACCATTGTAAGTGGTCATGCTTTCAGCACCGTAGATGAAAATGTACGGGCTGCGTCGGAAAAAGGACTGCAGCTGATGGCTGTAACGGATCATGCACCGGGTATGCAGCATACTGCGTGTCATGCCTACTTTGCCAATTTGCAGGTACTGCCTCAAATACTGCATGGTGTGCGGGTTCTGCGGGGAATAGAATTAAATATTCTGGATTTTAACGGCAAAATTGATATGGACGATGTGGTATTACAGCGTTTGGATATTGCCATTGCCAGCCTGCATGTATCCTGCCTGAAGCCCGGCAGCCGTAAGGAAAATACGCATGCGTATTTATCCGCAATGGAACATGAGTGGGTGGATGTACTGGGACATCCAGGTGACCCGTCTTATGATGTGGATTATCTGGAAGTATTCCGAAAAGCAAAAGAAACAGGATGTATTTTAGAAGTAAATAATGCTTCCTTACTTCCCGGCGGTTTCCGAAAGGGAAGCGAAGAAAACATGGAATATCTGTTGAAACTGTGTATGACGGATGGCGTTCCAGTATTAGTGGGGAGTGATGCCCATTTTTATACTGGAGTGGGCGATTTTGCTTATGTGGATCAGTTGTTCCAAAAGCTGCATTTTCCGGAAGAATTGGTGTTAAATACAGACCCGAAACAACTGATGGCAAGTTTAAAGAGAAATCGAAAAAAAGGATAAAAAATACCTTTACATCAGCGCTTTAGCGTGTTAACATAAAAGCGGTATAAACCTTGAAAATAAGTGGAGGAGATTGCTTTTATGAATCGAAAAATTAGAAATGAAATGACCGATCGCCTTTTCACCTATATTCTTTCTTTAGAAAATGTGGAAGAATGCTATCAGCTGTTTGAAGATCTTTGTACAATAAATGAAATTAACGCGATGGCACAGCGTATGGAAGTTGCCATTATGCTCAGTGAAGGGCGTACTTATGTAGATATTGCAGAAAAAACCGGTGCTTCTACTGCTACCATCAGCCGCGTGAATCGCTGCTTGAATTATGGTGCGGATGGGTATAAAATGGTAATTGATCGTATGAAAGAAAAGGAATAACTTGTTGCAGAAATAAAATTGTGTAACCATGTCCGGCGAAAAAATAGGCGTTTGCGCCTATGGTACCCGTCGGATTTTTTTATGAAAAAAGAGGAAATTGAGGGAGAAAAATGGTTCAATTTGATAGACTGAATGAAAAACAAAAAGAAGCGGTACTGCAAACAGAAGGTCCGGTATTGGTATTGGCTGGCGCAGGCAGCGGTAAAACCGGCGCCCTTACCGTGCGTATTGCCCATTTATTGGAAATTGGCGTGAAACCCTGGAATATTTTCGCCATTACCTTTACCAATAAAGCGGCAAAGGAAATGCGGGAAAGAGTGAATCTTTTGGTACCGGAAGGGGCGGAAGATGTGTGGATCAGTACATTCCATTCTTCTTGTGTGCGTATTTTAAGACGGGAAATTGAGCATATTGGATTTGAAAATGATTTCTCCATTTATGATGCGGATGATCAGGAAAAGCTGATGAAAGAAGTTTTCAAACAGCTGAATTTCAGTATTACGGATAAGAGTTTTTCTGTAAAAGGCGCAATGGGCTTTATCAGCCGCATGAAAGAAGAACTGATTGGCTGGGAGGATTTTTCCAAAAAGGCAGACCGTACGGATTTAAAACAGGTAAAGATTGCAAAGGTATACGAGATTTATCAGAAAATGCTGAAAGAAAATAATGCATTGGATTTTGATGATTTGATTTACCGCACGGTGCAGTTGTTCCGCACTTGTCCTGATGTATTGGAGAAGTACCAAGATCGGTTCCGCTATATCATGGTAGATGAGTATCAGGATACCAATACTTCTCAGTATGAGATGATCCGGATGCTGGCACAAAAGTATGGTAATCTTTGCGTTGTGGGAGATGATGACCAGAGCATTTATGGCTGGCGTGGAGCGAATATCCGTAATATCTTGGATTTCGAAAAGGATTTCCCCAATACAGTAACCATTAAACTGGAACAGAATTACCGTTCTACTGGAAAAATTCTGGACGCTGCCAATGCGGTCATTCGTAATAATGTAAATCGTAAAAGTAAATCCCTTTGGACTGAAAATGGCTCCGGCAGTATTTTGCATGTATATCAAGCACAGAATGAATATGACGAGACCCGTTTTGTGGTAGACCAAATTGAAGAAATTCATAAAACCGGCGTACCCTATTCTTCTTTTGCGGTATTATACCGAAATAATGCCCAGTCTCGTTCTGTGGAAGACCAGATGGTAAAAAGAAGCGTGCCTTATCGTCTCTTTGGCGGAATTCGTTTCTATGAGAGAAAAGAAATCCGGGATGTGCTTTCTTATTTGAAAGTGTTGTGTAATACCGCGGATACTGTTGCATTGCGCAGGATTATTAATGTACCCCATCGCGGCATTGGCGAAGGTTCTGTCAGCAAACTGGAAGCTTTTGCGCAGGAGCAGAGTTTGAATTTGTATGATGCCTTTGCAAGAGTGAGAGAAATTGCAGATTTAAAGAGTAGAGCAAACCGTATGGCAGATTTCTATCAGTTGATGGAACATCTGCGGGAGGATGCCCAGACTATGAGCGCTGCCCAGCTCATTGATGCGGTGGTAAAACGCAGCGGATATATGCAGACATTGCTGGATGAAGGTACGGATGAAGCACTGAACCGTATTGAAAATATTGATGAGTTTATCAATAAAGCAGCGGCTTTTGACGAGGAAAATCCAGAAGGCGGCTTGCGTGGATTCTTGGAAGATGTGGCCTTAGTGGCAGACATTGACGGCTATGAACCTACAGAGGAAGCGGTGGCATTGATGACGATGCACTGTGCAAAAGGTTTGGAGTTTCCTTACGTATTTATCATTGGTATGGAAGAAGGCATTTTCCCCAGCTACCGTGCCATTAATTATGGCGGGGAAAAGGAAATCGAAGAAGAACGCAGATTATGCTATGTAGGCATTACCCGTGCCAAAGAAGAACTATTCTTGACCCATGCCAAGAGCCGGATGCAGTATGGTATTAACCAGTATAACGCGCCCTCCAGATTTTTAAGTGAAATTCCTGCGGAACTGGTAGATCAGCCGGTACGGAAACTTTCCGAAATGGCACAGCAAATGGCAAAACGGGAAAGCCTGCGGGCAGTACCGCCGTCGAAACAAAAAATAGCCACCAACCCTTATTTATCTAAGATCAAGGCGAATATCCCTGCGCCCAAAGAGGTCACACTGAATTTTACAGTAGGGGATAAAGTACGCGCGCCCAAATATGGCATTGGTACTGTTAAAGCAATTGCACCTGCTGGCGCAGACTATGAGGTGGAAGTATCCTTCCCGGAAAAGGGTACCAAGAAATTTATGGCAACACTGTCCAAACTGGTGAAGATCACAGAATAACGATCAAAGGAGTGAGGAGAATGGAAACAGCCAAAACAGAACGGATGCAGGAGCTGATTCAAATTCTTTCAGAAGCCAGCCGCGCATATTATCAAGAAGATCGGGAGATTATGTCCAACTTGGAGTATGACCGCCTTTATGATGAATTGGCTGCTCTGGAAAAGGAAACAGGGACCACTTTAGCGGGCAGTCCCACCCAAAAGATTGGGTATACCGTCATAAGCAATCTGGTGAAAATTCGTCACGAAGCGCCGATCCTTTCTCTGGATAAAACAAAAGACCCCGCTGCATTGCGGGCATTTTTGGGGGATAAGAAAGGTCTGCTGAGTTGGAAGCTGGACGGCTTGACCATTGTGCTGAAGTATAAAGATGGGAAACTGTCGCAGGCCATTACCCGCGGAAATGGCGAGATCGGAGAAGATGTGACCCATAATGCAAAGGTATTTCGTAATGTGCCGCTGACCATTCCTTTTACCGGTGAACTGATGCTGCGTGGAGAAGGCGTCATTTCCTATGCGGAGTTTAATAGAATCAATGAACAGCTAGGAGAGGCTGAAGCGTATAAGAATCCCAGAAACCTGTGCAGCGGTACTGTCAGACAGCTGAATAGCCAGATTGCAGCCCAGCGGAATGTGCAGTTTTTTGCCTTTACCTTGGTATATGCTCATGGAAAAGAACTTTCCGACAGTAAGCAGGAAAATATGCTGTGGCTGAAGTCATTGGGTTTTTCTACGGTGGAAGAAGTAGCGGTAACAGCGGAAACGGTGGAAGAAGCAGTGGAGGACTTCCGCAGCCGAATCGCTTCCAATGATGTTGCTTCTGATGGTTTGGTTTTGACTTTTGACAGTATTGCTTATAGCAATTCGTTAGGCAGAACGGCGAAATTCCCCAGGGACTCCATTGCTTTTAAATGGAAGGACGAGACAGCAGAAACCATATTACGCCAAATTGAATGGGGTACTTCCCGCACTGGTTTGATGAATCCCGTAGCGATTTTTGATCCGGTAGAATTGGAAGGCTCTACAGTCAGCCGTGCCAGTGTTCATAATGTGAGTGTATTGGAAGAATTGCAGCTGGGTATTGGGGATAAGATTACGGTATATAAGGCAAATATGATTATTCCCCAGATTGCGGAAAATCTGACCCGTTCTGGTACGGCGAAAATACCGACCCATTGTTTTGTGTGCGGGGGAGAAACGGAAATTCGTGCCCAAAGGGATGCAAAAGCGCTGTATTGCACCAATCCCAACTGCCAGGCACAGCGGGTACGCCTGTTGAGTCATTTTGCTTCCCGGGATGCTATGAACCTTGTAAATTTCTCGGAAGAAACCTTGAAAAAATTTGTGGAATGCGGCTTTATTCAGGATTATCCGGATATCTTCCGTTTGAAAGAGCATAGCGCTAAGATGATGGAGATGGATGGATTTGGACGCCGGTCTGTGGAAAAATTGCTGGAGTCCGTGGAAAAAGCAAGGGATGTGGCACTGCCCAACTTTCTTTATGCCTTAGGCATTAACCATGTGGGATTGAGTAATGCAAAACTAATATGTAAGCATTTTGGATATGATTTGGAGTGTATTCGTAGTGCTTCCGAAGAAGAGCTGACCGCGATTGATGGGGTAGGTCCAGTGATTGCCAGAAGTTTGTCTCATTATTTCCGGGATGGCAGACACTTGGAATTATTGGAGGACGCACTTTGTTATGTTCGTTTTCTGCCGGTGGATACCCAGACAGAGACTGGAAATCAGCCCCTTGCGGGGTTTACCTTTGTAGTGACTGGAGATGTGCACCATTTTGCCAATCGGAAAGAATTGGCTGCCTTTATTGAAGAAAGAGGCGGAAAAGTAACAGGCAGTGTGACAAAGAAGACCAGCTTTCTAATCAATAATGATGTTACCTCCTCTTCTGCAAAAAATCAGAAAGCCATGGAATTAGGCATCCCCATTTTGAGCGAAGATGATTTTTTGAAACGTTTTGAAAATGCTTGATTATTCCAAAAGGCGGAAGGATTTCCTTCCGCTTTTTTTGTAAAATACTTTGTCTTTTTTGTTGCAGTTTGCTATAATATAAATGCTATGACAAAAAGATAAAATTGGCAAAACCGAAGGAGGTGTACGCCATTGAATCTGAATCAGCTTTATTATTTTCGTACACTGGCAGAACTGGAGCATTACACCAGGGCAGCAGAAAAATTGAATATTTCCCAACCCACACTAAGCCACTCCATTGCTGCATTGGAAGAGGAACTGGGAGCTTTTTTGTTTGAGAAACAGGGCAGAAATGTGGTGTTGACCAAATATGGCAGAATTTATTTATTCTACGTAGAAAACGCGCTGACACAGCTGGAGCTGGGTAAAAACCAGATTGAGCGGTTGGTTTCAGAAGGCGGCGGCCATGTGGGACTGGCATATATGACTTCTGTTGGTGCGGACTTTGTACCGAAAATTATTACTGGCTTTTTGGAAAATCCAGAAAACAGCAGTATCTCTTTTTCCTGCTATGAGGGCAATACAAAGAATTTGATTTATAATTTGAAGCGGGAAAAGTATGACTTAGTATTTTGCTCCAGCATTGAAAATGAAAAAGAAGTGGAATTTATTCCGCTGTTTGAACAAGGGTTGGTTGTTATTGTTCCGGAAAACCATCCCTTAGCTGAAAAAACGAAAGTTACGGTGAAAGATATTTGTCATTATCCTTTGATTAGCTATAATAAAGAAAGTGGTATGCGCAAAATTATCGATGATCTGTTTATGAAGGCGCAGACTATGCCCAATGTGCAGTATCAATTTGAAGATGCTACATCTATGGCAGGTATGGTAGCCGCAAATAAAGGAATCTCCATTATCACGGATAATCCTTCTATTCAGAACTATCATGTAAAAAAACTGGAATTTGATACCCCTTACTCCAAACGCATGGTGTATCTGGCATATATGATAAACCGCTATTTGCCTCCAGCAGTACAGCGATTTAAGGAGTATGTTATTGCCAGCACAAAAAAATAGCTTATTGAAAAAAGTCTATGACCAATGTCATAGACTTTTTTGATTGCAGTTATCAGTAGGACAAGAAAGATCATATGGTACGGCGCGATCCAATGATAAAGAATTTTCTGTTACCACACAATCATAGACCAGTATTTTTACACCGCAGGAAGCGGCATGAACTAATGCCTGGGAAAATCCAAGATCACGCTCCCAATGGGGACAAAATAAATGGCATCCTTTCATTTGGATTAAAAAGAGAACGGCACAGAGATAACCTTCTTTCGCCAATTGTGCCAGTTCTTCCAAATGTTTTTTTCCGCGCAAGGTAGGGGCGTCGGGAAAACGGGCAATGCCGTCTTCTTCCAAAGTAACGCCTTTTACTTCTAGAAATCCTTCCTGTTTTCCCTTTTTAAAAAATAAATCAAATCTGGAATTTCCTTTTGTTACTTCCCGCCTGTAAGTATCTACCATTCCAATTTCATGTAATTTTCCAGCTGCCAGCGCTTCTGCTGCCACTGCGTTGGGGGCTTGAGAGTCCATGTTCACCAGAATGGATCCTTTTTGTACAGCAATCAGGGAATACTGTGTTTTACGGTTGGGATTATTGCTTTTTTCCAAGTAAACAGGCGCGCCGGGAATCAGCAGTTCCCTGCAGCGGCCGGTATTTTTCACATGTACCGTTTCTTCTTTACCATTGATCAATACTTGTGCCCGAAAACGGTTGGGACGTTCCAGGAAAATGCCTGACATCATTTCTTGATAATTCATAGTATTCCTTTCTATGTAAGACTGCCAATACAGTCTTTCAATATCTTATTGGCGGATGAAATAGCCTCGTTCATAGTGACATAAAGGACAGACAAGAGGGGGTTCTGCACCATGATGGACATGCCCGCAGCGTAGGCAGTTCCATATGGTATCTGTTTGATCCTTATAGAGCGTTCTTCCTTCTATGCGCGCAGCCATGGTACGAAAGAGATTTTCTTGTGCCAATTTCACATCTGTCATTCTGCGGTAGAAGGCGGCAATACCTAAAAAACCTTCCTCCCTGGCGGTTTCTGCCAAGGAAGGATATGCCTGTGCCCATTTTTCCTGACATTGTGCTGCGGCATGGCAGAGATTTTCTTTTGTGGAAGAAACTTTTCCTAGAAATGAAAAAATCCGTTCTGCATGGGCAAGCTGATGGCTGGCGGATGTTTCAAAAATGGCAGCAATCTGTGGATACCCTTCTTTTTTTGCTTGTTCTGCGCAATAGTTCCAGTAAATGGCAGTAACGGCTATATCCGATAGGGTAGAAAAAAGAGCTTCTTTTGTTTTGCTTTCCTGAAAATCCATACTGTTTTCCTCCTGATGGTATTCATTAAAAGCAGTATGTCCTGATTGAAAAAATTTGATACTGGGATCATGAAGTTTCGGTTGTTTGTCCATGCGGTTTCTGCTACAATAATAACAGCTTTGGGCTTCTTTGAAAAGTGGTAAAGAAAGGACGGCGTTATCATTTTGAGTCGAAAAGATACAGAACAACAAGTAAAAAAATTATCGGTAGATTATATTTTTGAAGAGGCGGTGGGCTCTTTACTGCTGTTATTGATGAGTGCAGTAGAAGGGGAAAATGCGAAAGTAGAAGAACTGCCTTCTGCCGCGGATTATCCGGAATTTGCTGGTTTGCAGGAACAAATAAAAAAAATGCTGATTCGTCTGGAGGATCTTTTAGGCGAAGATACGGAAGCACAAAAAGAGGCATTGGCAGAGGCACAGGCAATGAAAGTACAGCTGATGTCCATTTATGAAATGCTGTATGGATATTTCTCTCAGTGGAACATCTGCTCTGCTGCTGTAGGGGATGAAATGGCACTGCGCCGTTATCGGGAAGAACCTGTGGAACCGGAAAAAATTAACTGGTCCATTTTTATCGCTGACTGTAAAGCATTTTTAGAAGAAAGCAAAGATGTCCTGGATGAAAAAGAGCGTATGGGTCAGCTGTTAAAGTGTATTCCCATGCGGATGGCACGAGACAAGTATTATCACATGATTGGTCAAAGCATGGATGCGGCTTTGACAGGGGAAAGCGAGGCATTCATTGAAAAAGGTCTGTCTGCATTCCGTGGATTTTGTTTCCCGGAAAAAATGCGGGATTATGGAAAATATTTCCCAGACGTAGCAATCTGGCTGGGTCAAAAGCAGATGTTTGTACCTGCGCAGGCGGAAGATGATACATTGGATGACATGTATGATGAGATGCGGGAGATGTTTGAAACGCTGACAAAGCTGGAGGATTACTGCTCTTGTGTGCTCCATGATATTCATTCCTTAATCTTGCTGTTGAGCTTGTCCTACAGCTTTGAGGATCTGACAGAACGGGAAGCAGCCTATGGGGATTTGTACCATGCAGTCTGCGAAATATTGGAAGGGGATATGGAAGAGGCGGAAAAACTGGCCATGCTGGATACGATTCAGGAGCAGCTGGAAAAGATTGTGGAACCGGTCATTGACCGTGCCAATGATATTGGACGGCAGGAAATGAAGCTGATGGAAGAACTGGGCAGTTTTGCAGGATTAGAAGAAGATACGAAAAAGGTATTGATGACGGAAGAATTTATTCGCCAGTGCTTTTTTGGAGAGCCCAATGATGAATTATTCCGCATGGATTCTATGAATGACTTGCCGGCCGCAGATGAAGTGACCAGACAGGAAAGTATTTCCGATTTTTTGGAACAGACCAGAGCGCATTTCGATACCCTGCCCGTAACGATCCGTAAGATTGCGATGCAGACCCTGCTGGGTGCGCTTCCGCCGGTATATACTGCTGCGGAAACAGTGGAAAAGATAGAAGAAGCAATGGAACAGTGCCGTACACTGGAAGAAAAGATTCTGATTGTGGATAAAGTAGGCGCGGTATTTGGGGAATATGGATTCCGTAAGGAGGCAATGCAAGAAGCAGATCCTATGCAGGAAGCGCATATGCTTTCCAATAGCAGACCGAAACAGTTCCATCCACAGATTATCAAAAGATAATGGAAAATAGAGGAGGAAAAAAGATGTTTACATTTAATCACTTTAATTTTAATGTATTGGATTTGGAAAAGAGCCTGGCTTTTTATGAAGAAGCGCTGGGATTAAAAGAAGTTAGCCGCAAGGATACAGAGTCGTTTACTTTGGTTTATTTAGGGGATGGTACAGGGAACTTTTCTTTGGAACTGACTTATCTGAAAGACCGCACAAAACCCTATGATTTGGGGGAAGATGAATTCCATTTGGCTTTTGTGACGGATGATTATGAAGCGGCACATGAAAAGCATAGCAAAATGGGTTGTATTTGCTATGAAAATCCTGCTATGGGAATTTATTTTATCGAAGACCCCGATCACTATTGGCTGGAAATTGTGCCGAAAAAATAAACAAAAATATGGTATTTCCTCTGTGAAAAATCAGAGGAAATTTTTTTATTTTTTGAAAACTTTTTTTGGTGTTTCAATCGTCTAAGAAGTAGATAACCAATCAAAGTATTTTTTAAGGAGGAGTTTGTATGAAGAAAACAGTAAAATTTGCGCTTGTAACAGTATTTACATTTTCTCTTGGCGTTTGCGCAGCAGCTGCATCACCTGCTATCCAAGATATTTCTGCAAAATTTAATCCTAACATAAAATATACTTTGGATGGAGAAGAAATTCTGGAAGGCCAGGGTGCCATTGTTTACCAGGATAGAGTATATCTTCCGGTAAGAAAAATTTCTGAAGCTATTGGCATGGATGTAGACTATGAAAATGAAACAGTTATTCTGAAAAGCGCAGTAGAAACGGAAAGCAAACAGCAAGAAGTAACTTTCGATGGGAAAAAATTTGATATTTCCTTTGAAATTCCCAAAGATATAAGCCCTTATGTAACCACAGAATATTTGGAAAAGGATGCAATGTGTATTCTGAAGTTTGAAAAAGATGGAAAGAGTGCTAATATTGGTTTCTTCTCTTTCTTTGACGAAGCAGAATATGACAAGATGGATCCTACCCAGATGCCGGTTCCTACAGAAGTACTGCGGGTAGATGGTGTGGTAGCTGCATTCCAGGGTCTGCAGGATATGCCTTTTGAAGCTCCTAGCGAAGAAGCTGATTTGATTACATTGTATCATGATAACCTGGATATCCTGTTTGATTCCTTCACAATGGTTGCAAAATAAATAGAAAAAAAGAAGAGGGGAGATTTCCCTCTTTTTTTTCACAAAACATTCGTGATTGATGATGCTATGATACTTTATCCAGTCAAAGGACTGGGTATATAAAATTTTGATAAATAAAATGTACGAAAAGAAAAGCCTCCTGAAAAGGAGGCTTTTTATAGTTTGCACTTACTGCATCTCTTTAATGAGACCGCTGCGGTATGCATAAAGGAGTTTTTCCAAATCGCAAATGCTCTTTTGCAATTCTTTACCAATATCGGTATCCTTTACTAAGATACGGTTTTGGCTATGTTGGAAAGCAACGGTAGAGGACAGAATATCTTTTTCTTCTGCAATGGCTACATCGGTGGAAACGAAGGGTTCGTGGCTAACCAGATTCAGACCATAAGAGTTATAGATCAGCGTGTATCCTGCAATGCCGGTCACTTTTTGATAAGCTTTCGCAAAACCGCCATCAATGACAAACAGTTTTCCGTTGGCTTTAATGGGGCTTTCGCCTTTTGATACTTTAACCGGCACATGACCATTGATGATACGGGAATGGTCAGGGTCCAGACCAAAAGCTTCCAGCACAGTACGGCAGACGCTTTCCTCATTTCGTAAGGTGTAGTAAGGATCTTTTTCTTCATGATGGGTTTCTTTATCATCTATGAAATACCGCTCAAAAGTTGTCATACGTTTTTTGCCAAAGAGGGGAGAATTTTCTCCACACCACAGATACCAGATAATATCCATGCATTCCCGTTTCCGTTCACTATGAGGCTTATTGAAATAGCCTTCCCGGACAATACGTTCCATTGCATCCAGGTAAGCTCTGCCGCTATATTCCTTACCTTGCAGGCATACCTTTTTTAAAGTACCGTCAGCATTCATAGGTACACAGCCATGGAAAAGCAAGTTGGAGTTACAAATGGTGTACATACTGCCTCTGCGGTAAAGCTCCTGCACATGTGTCTGTAATTTTTCAGAGTTAACAAAGGAGGATTTTAACTTGTTCATGACCAGTTCTTCTTCCTCTGTCAAACGGAAGGGATCTTTCGGGTCTACTGTGGGGAAATTCATATCATTCATAGGATATGTTTTGCCATAAAGATCAATGGTTCCGTTTTCGAAATTGACTTTACTCAGTAATAAGCGGTCTTCCATATGGAATTCCGGATGACGCTGGATGATCTGCGCTTCCATCTTCCATTGCAAAATCGAGATGGCTTTATGCATTTTCGCAATCATATTAAAATCCTGATCGCTCAGTTCTTCATCGCCTTTAGGGGAGAACTGGCTGCAAGGATCGTTGGCATAAGTACGCATAGCAAAGGTTGCTAAAGGCAGCAGATTGATACCATAGTCTTCCTCGATGGTGTCTAAGTTTGCATAACGTGTTTGAATACGCAATACATTACAGATCAATGCCTGGCAGCCTGCGGCAGCACCCATCCAGGAAATATCATGGTTACCCCATTGGATATCTACAGAATGGTAAGAAGAAAGAATATCCATAATAGCAGCTGCGTGAGGACCTCTATCGTAAATATCTCCAATTACATGAAGCTGGTCAATGGCAAGACGCTGGATTACATGAGAAAGCGCCATTACAAAACGATCTGCCTGGTTCAGATCAATAATGGTATCAATGATCTCATTATAATAGAGCTGTTTATTTACTTTTGTACTGTCTTCGTGGAGCAATTCTTCAATGATGTAGGAAAATTCTTTAGGCAGAGCTTTTCTTACTTTGGAACGTGTATATTTTGAAGAAATCACTTTGCAGATTTTTACGAGACGAAAGAGGGTAATACGATACCATTCTTCCATGTCTTTTTCCTGTTCAGCTATTTGTTCCAGCTTTTGTTCCGGATAATAGATTAAAGTCGCCAGTGTTTTTTTCTCACTTTCACGCAGGTTATTTCCGAAGATTTCAGAGATATGGTTTTTAATAACACCGCTGGCATTACGCAATACATGACTGAAAGATTCGGATTCTCCGTGGATGTCAGAAACAAAGTGTTCAGTTCCTTTTGGCAGGTTTAGAATTGCCTTCAGATTGATAATCTCCGTAGCCGCTGCATTGATATTCCGGTATTGGGATGCCAGAAGCCGCAGGTATTTCATTTCTTCCGGAGTAAATTCCTTGTCACTATGGTACATATACTGCCTCCTTGTATGGGAAAATCAGAAAGTATGTGAGTTGATTTCTTTTGCTGGTCGTTATCTTTGTGCGTCATCCTCAGGAATTTCCTGCGCTTGCACTTCAATGATATCATCCAGCATATGTCCACCATTATGGGCGTCCCGGTTCATACATAAAAATGCCATGGCGCTGATGGGAATGCATAACGGAAGGAAATACAATGTAAAGTAAATAATTTGTTTGATTAAGCTGTATTCGCCAATATAAGTTAACCAGCTAAGGGCATTGGAAAAACCAACATAAATAAACCATGCACCTAGATAGAAAAGGAGTGTTTCTAAAAATCTTCCTTTTACCAGGTGATAGCTTTTTTTCAGTGCGGCTGTTGTGCCTGCTTCCTCCAGCACGATAATATCCAGATAAAACCGGAAATAGACAGCAACCAAAATACCCGGAATGATGAAAAAGCTGTAGCCTAAGAAACTAAGCAGCACAAAAACCAGACCAGTTACCAGCATTTTTCCTTCCAGTACAAGGCTTTCTTTCAACGCAGTACGAGGGTCTTCCTTTTTTTGCAATAACCAATTGCGGCACATGCGAATGACAGCGGCTTCCGCTACGCACAGCAAAGAAATATTGATTAAAGTATCTAACCCAGCGTAGTAAAGAACATTTTTCGTATAGTCTAAAACCTGCAAAGCATCTGCTTCGGATAGAATCTCACTGCTGACGTCTAGCAAGGACTGTAAAGAATAGTATGCTACAGATAGTCCATTGTTGACCAGTGCTTTTAAAATACTGATGGGAAAAGCTACTGCCAGCATCACGAAAACCAAATCCATGAAGTTATCACGAATAAATAAAATAGACATTTGCAGCATAGTGAAAAAATTAAGCCGTTTATGGCGTATATATTCCAGCATACGCATCCTCCTTCATCATGATTGATCGGGACAAATCCCATCCCATCCTATTATACACGGACAAAAGGAAAATGAAAAGGGTATTTTCTCTTGTCTTTCGTCTTTGTTTTCTGTAAAATAACAAGAAGTAAATTGGTGAATTCTGAAAATAAGAAAGAAGTGAAATAAGAATGCGCTTCAGCGGAAAAACGGTATTAGTAACTGGATCTTCCCGTGGTATTGGAAAAGCCATTGCATTGGCATTTGCAAAAGAAGGAGCAAACGTGGTACTCAATGCCAAAAACAGTCAAGAACAGTTGGAAGAAACAGCCAAAGAAATACTTGCTTTGGGCGGAAAAGAACTGCATATCTTAGCTGATGTCAGCGATTATCAAGTATGCAGGGAATTATTTTGCCGGATACAGGAAACATTTGGAGCAGTGGACATTTTAGTAAATAATGCTGGTGTAGCCCACATTGGGCTTTTTCAAGATATGGAACCGGATCAATGGAAACAGATGCTGGCGGTAGATTTGGGCAGTGCCATCAACTGCACCCATTTGGCGCAAAAGGATATGATTCATCGAAAAAGCGGCAGCATTATCAATATTTCTTCTATGTGGGGCAATGTGGGCGCTTCCTGTGAGGCAGTATATTCTGCCGCAAAGGGCGGCATGAATGCTTTTACCAAGGCAATGGCAAAAGAATTAGGTCCATGCGGTGTCCGTGTCAATGCAGTTTCCTGCGGTGTGATTGATACGGCAATGAATGACTGCTTTTCTGCGGAGGAGAAAGCGGCTTTGACGGAAGAAATCCCCCTGTGCCGTTTTGGCAGACCAGAAGAAGTGGCACAGGCAGTCCTGTTTTTGGCGTCAGAAGAGGCTTCTTATATTACGGCGCAAGTTTTAACAGTAGATGGAGGCATGTTGTGATGAAACGATATACCACACTGCTTTTTGATGCAGACCATACACTTTTGGATTTTGACGCGGCGGAACGGGCTGGTCTGGAAAAAACATTTCAGCGGTATGGTTTTCCGTTTGGACAGGAAGTAAAAGAATTTTACAGAGATTTGAATGACCGCCTTTGGCGGGATTACGAAAAAGGTTTGGTTTCTAGGGAAGAAGTCCTTTACAGCCGTTTTCGTACCGTTTTTGACCGGTTTGGCTATGACGCAGATCCTTATCAATTTGGAGAGGAATATTTGGATACTTTGGCAGAAGGATCGGAAGTCATTGCGGGAAGCAGAGAAATGCTGCAAGCAGCAAAACAGAGCGGTCATAGAATGTATATCGTCACTAATGGCGTAGAGCATGTACAAAATAAACGTTTGTTAGATGCGGGCATCCGTTCGTATTTTGATGATGTTTTTGTGTCGGAAGCGGCAGGTGCGCAGAAGCCAAAACGGGCATTCTTTGACTATACTTTTGCACGGATTCCCCAGTTGGTGTTGGATGAAACACTGCTCATTGGCGATTCTCTTCTTTCGGACATGCTGGGAGCCAATGGAGCAGGAATCGATAGCTGTTGGTTTAATGCAAAGAAACAGAAAAATATTACAGACGCGGTTCCTACGTATGAAATATCCGATTGGAAAGAATTTACCCAGCGTTTTTTGATTGGTTCGGATACTCTACGGTAGGTAGGTTGTCTTTTCTTTCCACCTTCATTAAACTCTTAGATGAAACAAAGAAAAATACATCAAAGGAGTGAAATCAATGGACTATGTAACAGGAGAAACCATACGCCGTCTGCGGGAAAGAAAAATGCTGACACAGAAAGAATTGGCAGAACAGCTTTCTTTGAGCGATAAAACCATATCCAAGTGGGAAACCGGCAGAGGGCTGCCGGATGTGAGTGTATTATCTGATTTGGCAGTAGCATTGGGCGTTTCCATGGCAGAATCATTCAGCGGGGAGTGCCTGCAAAATGAAAACCGCAGCGGTAATGTGCAAAAATCACTGTTTTATGTTTGTCCCATCTGCGGGAATGTGATTTATGCCCTGGGGAGAGGCGCATATAGCTGCTGCGGCGTATTGCTGCCGCCATTGGAAGTGGAAGAAGAAGAAAACCATGCGCTGGTACATTCCGATATAGATGGACAGCTTCATGTATCTATGGAGCATCCTATGGAGAAAGGACATTTTCTATCTTTCTTTGCTTATGTGACAGGAGACAGGGCGCAGATTGTGAAATTATACCCAGAACAATCCTGTGAAACCATGTTTTACAAAAAAGGTCATGGTTGGGTATATGCATACTGTAACCGGCATGGTTTATTCCGTAAAAGGGTATAAAATAAAAGAGGGGAGACCCTCTTTTTATTTTTGGAAAGTTTGGCAAGTGTTTCGGAAAGATGGAAAATATCTATAGAGGTATGTTTCTTTTTATGGGTTTATGATATAATATCCACAGGTCTTTATCTGGGATACCGCTTTTATACAGGCTGTTTTATTTTGGGAAACCACATGTTTTTAACCGCAATGCTGTTTGCTGCTTGCTGGGAAAGGAAATGGATACGGTTGATATGGATTGCTTTTGCCAGCGTTTATATCTTTTTTGTGGAGTCAGAGGAAGATTTGATTTTCAAACAGCCCCATGATAACGGAATCATTCCGGATAACTATTTTAGAAAGATTTCTATTTGGCAGAAGATACTATCTAATAACAAATGTTTTATTATGGAGAAAAAATGGAAAAGAAGTACATGTATGGAAAACTGTTCTATTTAAAGATGCGTAACAGAATTTATAGAAACGAATTCCGAAAAAAGTATTGAGGAGTTTGAGAAATATGAGAGAAAAAACATTACGAACACTGGAATTTTATAAGATTAGGGAAAAGCTTTCCCATTTTGCTGCATCTCCTATGGCAAAAGAGATGGCTTTATCTTTGGAGCCTTCTACCATGCTCAGCGATATTACCCAATGGCAGGAAGAGACTACAGAAGCTGTAAGCATGGTGCTGCGCAAAGGCGATTTAGCGCTGGGCAGCCTGCGGGATATACGTCCCCAGTTAAAACGTGCCATGATGGCCGGTTTGCTTTCTATTCCGGAATTGATGGGGATCAGTGAATTTTTATATGCCTGCCGGAAAGCGAAGAACTATGGTAATAATGAAAATAAAGAAGAATCTTATCCCCGTATGGATGGGTATTTTGAATTATTGCAGCCTTTGCCGGAACTGGAAAAAGAATTGACACGCTGTATTCTTTCAGAAACGGAAATTGCCGATGATGCCAGTGCTGGGCTAAAAGCAGTGCGCAGAGAAATCAAAGTATCCAATGACCGGATTAAAGAGCATTTGAACAGCATTATTTCATCTTCCACTTACCGTGGCATGCTCCAGGATTTTGTCATTACCATCCGGAATGATCGCTACTGTGTGCCGGTAAAAAGCGAGTACCGCAATGTATTTCCCGGCATGATTCATGATCAGTCCAATACGGGTTCCACTTTATTTATGGAGCCCATGAGTGTAGTACAGCTCAATAACCGCATCAAAGAATTACAGGCGAAAGAAAAAGAGGAAATTGCCAAGATTCTGGAAGCCCTTTCTGCGTTGGTCACAGAAAATAGCGTGATTTTAGAAGCCAATTTGGAACTGATGACCCGCTTGGATTTTATTTTTGCCAAAGCAGAACTTTCTCTGGAAATGGGCGGTACAGAACCTGTCTTTAACCGGGAAGGAAAAATCGACATTCGAAAAGGACGCCATCCGCTTTTGGATCCTAAGAAAGTAGTGCCTATCCAGATTTCTCTGGGAGACGCTTTTACCACGCTGCTGATTACAGGTCCCAATACAGGTGGTAAAACCGTTGCGCTAAAAACATTGGGATTGTTTACCCTTATGGGACAGGCTGGGCTGCATATTCCCGCAGCGGAACATTCCCAGCTGTCTGTGTTTGATGCAGTTTTTGCTGACATTGGCGATGAGCAGAGCATCGAGCAGAACTTGAGTACTTTCTCTGCCCACATGAGCAATATCGTTCAGATTTTGGAGCAGGTAACAGATCGTTCCTTGGTATTGTTCGATGAGCTGGGTGCTGGTACAGACCCTACGGAGGGTGCTGCCCTTGCTATGGCGGTGATTGAAACACTGCGGGTTCGAAAGATTCGTACCGCGGTTACCACCCATTACAGCGAGTTAAAAGTTTATGCCCTTCGTACCGAAGGCGTAGAAAATGGCTGCTGTGAATTTGATGTGGAAACACTGCGTCCTACTTACCGGCTGTTGATTGGTATTCCCGGCAAGAGTAATGCGTTTGCCATTTCCAAACGTTTAGGGCTGCAAGAGGATGTCATTGATTTGGCAAAAACCTTTATTTCCGGCGAAGAAGCTCGTTTTGAAGATGTTATTACAGACCTGGAAATCAGCAAACGCTCTGTTGTATTTGAGCAGGAGCGGGCAGAAGAGTACAGGAAAGAGGCAGAACGTCTGAAAAAAGACGTAGAAGAACAGAGAGAAAAGACACGTCAGCAAAAGGAAAAAATTCTGGAAAAAGCAAGAGAAGACGCCAGAAGAATCTATGCCCAGGCAAAAGAAGAGGCAGATGCTATTATCAAGGAAATGAACCGGGATGCAAAGAACCGTTCAGATAAGCAAAAACTCATTGATAATCGTGCCAAGCTGAAAGAAAAACTTTCTTCTGTACAAGAGAATTTTATACAGAAAAATAAAGCCCGCACTAATTATAAGCCTCCGGAAAAGCTGGAAGCAGGCGATAGAGTTTATGTGATTTCTTTCGACCAGAAAGGCGTGGTATTACAAGCGCCGGATCGGAATAAGGATGTCATGGTACAAATGGGCGCTATGAAAATGAAGGTGCCTATGTCTGAACTGATGCTGGATGATTCTCCCGTGCCGAAGGAGCAGAAAAAGCGCAGCACCAATGTGGGCAGCGTTCGATCCTCCAAGAGCCAGTATGTGGGAGCACAATTTGACTGCCGTGGACAATTGGTGGATGAAGCATTGGGCAACCTGGATAAATATCTGGATGATGCTTATCTTTCCGGTTTGCGCCAGATTACCATTATCCACGGAAAAGGTACTGGCGCACTGCGTGCTGCGATTCAACAGTATTTGAAAGGTCATCCCCATGTAAAGAGTCAAAGACCTGGTGTCTATGGAGAAGGCGAAGCTGGTGTGACAGTTGTGGAACTGAAATAATTGATTTTCAGGGAGGTGAAAAGCATGGCAGCGCAAAAAATATTAGTGGTAGATGATGACAAACATATTGTAGAATTGATCAAATTGTATTTAACCAAAGAAGGTTATGAGGTAAAAGAAGTTTACGATGGGAAAGAAGCGGTGGAGCAGGCTCAAAAATATGATCCGCAGCTGATTTTGCTGGACTTGATGCTGCCTGGCATGGACGGATATCAGGTTTGCACAGAAATTCGCAAGAAAAGTAATGTGCCGGTGATTATGCTGACTGCAAAAGGTGAGACTTTTGATAAGGTTTTAGGGTTGGAACTAGGCGCTGATGATTATATCGTAAAGCCTTTCGATCCAAAGGAACTGGTTGCGCGGGTCAAGGCACTGCTGCGCCGCAGTACGGCAGTGCAGAAAGAAAATACATCCAATGTGTTGCGGTATGATAATTTGGAGATCAATGTGTCCAATTATACAGTTACGTATCAT
This sequence comes from uncultured Lachnospiraceae bacterium, assembly GCA_944381395.1. Taxonomy (GTDB): domain Bacteria; phylum Bacillota; class Clostridia; order Lachnospirales; family Anaerotignaceae; genus CALWRB01. Next base: position 36,975 of record CALWKY010000025.1, on the reverse strand, counting down.
GGACAGCAGCTGGATTTCCCGCCAAAGGAATTTGAGCTGCTGCACTTTTTGGCACAGCATCCCAATCAAGTTTTTACAAGAGAACAGTTGCTGGACCGCATCTGGGGTTATGAATATGTGGGGGATACCAGAACGGTAGATGTTCATGTAAAACGAATCCGGGAAAAATTCCGGGAAGAAGATAACTGGGGAATTGGTACTGTTTGGGGCGTTGGTTATAAGTTTGAGACAAAATAATGTGGCATGACCGGAGGGATGACCATTGTGAAATCGTTTCGTATCAAATCAATCTTTGAAAAACAACTGCTCCTTTATATCGTGACAATTTTTTTCAGTGTAATGCTGGTGGCAAGTTCTACTGCTGCCGTATATCACCGCCATTATGTGGATGAAATCCGTAATGAATTGGTAGAACAGGGAAAAAAGATTGCACAGGAATATGCGAAAGCCTATCGTACAGCAAATATTGAAAGTTTTGCGAATTTAGCATATGAATTTCAAGTGCTGGAAGAATATATGGGCGCTAATATTATGCTGGTAAACCGAGACGGCGTATTGGTAATGACATCTCCCGATGTAAGTGAAGCATTGCGTGGGAAAGTCATCCAGGAAGATATGCTCCAAAGTGTGTTGGAAGGCAATATTGTATTCTGGGAAACAAATATGGATGATGCTTTTGATGTGCCAATGCTGGTAGTGGGTTATCCCATTTCAGCAGGTCATATGGCTGGTATCTTTATGTGCCGCTCTATTCCTGAGATTGAAAATTCTTTGATGCGGATGCATACAGTAGGCGTAATATGCTTGATCTTAGTTATGATCTTAGGTGTTGTAGTCAGCTTTTTTGCAACACGTGTCATGACATCTTCCATATTGCAGATGAACGATGTGGCAAAGCAAATTGCCAATGGTAATTTTGATAAACGGGTGGAGATACGAAGTGAGGACGAGCTGGGTGAATTGGCGAAAAGCTTTAACCAAATGGCACAAAGTTTGGAAGAAAACGAAGATACCAGAAAGAAGTTTATCGCCGATGTATCCCACGACCTGCGGAGCCCGTTGACCAGCATCCAAGGCTTTTTAACGGCTGTTATGGATGGGACAGTACCGCCGGATAAGCAAAATTATTACTTGAATATCGCTCTGGAAGAAAGCAAGCGATTATCCCGGCTGGCAGAAAGCATGGTGGATATGAGCCGGGCAGATGCCAGCAAGCTTACATTGGATTGGTCCGATTTTGATTTAAATGAATTGATTCGTACCAATATTGAGGCATTGCAGCCCCAGCTGAATGAGAAAAATCTGATTGTAGAAGCAGAATTGGAAAGTCATACCAGTCTTGTTCATGGGGATAAGGATAAAATACTGCGGGTGATTCATAATATTTTGGAAAACGCGGTAAAATTTTCACCGGCAAATGGTGTCATTTATATTGAAACGACATCACGGGAGCGGGGGAAAATATTGGTTTCTATCCGTGACCAGGGACCTGGTATTTCTAAAGAGGAACAGCGCCATATTTTTGACCGGTTTTATAAGGCAGACGCCACAAGAAATTTGGATATGACGGGCAGCGGTTTAGGACTTTCTATTGTGCGGGAAATTATCAATGCCCATGGAGAACAAGTTTCTGTTAAAAGTAAAGTAGGGGAAGGCGCGGAATTTGTCTTTACTCTGCAAAAAGCAGAAACATAATGAAAAAATATATAAAAAAGGTATTCCTTTATAAGGAATACCTTTTTTAATTTAATGCTCCTGCGCAGGGGCTGATTTTTTGGCAACTTCTTTATCATGGATGCTGCGGGCAATGTATACCGCAGGTGTATCCGCCAAGGAAGTAAAGATAAAAACGACATAGCTGGAAAGTATAATGGATACCAGCGTTTCGTTGGAATAGGTGCCATAGAATGCAAAGAGAGTATACAGCACAGAGTTTAACAGCTGAGATACCAGGGTAGAGCCATTGTTACGCAGCCATAAAAATCTTCTGCTGTCTCCGCACAGACGGGAAGAGAATCTCCACCACGCATGATAAAGCCATACGTCGAAAATCTGTGTGATAGCATATACCACCAGAGAAGAAATCAGCATTCTGGGTGTATTGGAGAAAATAGTGCGGAAAGATTCACCTGCCCAGTCATTAGGGCTGAGTTCATAAAATAGCCAGGACTGACTGACAATCAGGAAGAGCAGGCTGGTAGCAATACCGATGTAAACTGCTTTCTGCGCAGCTTGTTTGCCTTCTGTCTCAGACAGAATATCTGTAATTAAAAATGTCGCAGCAAACAGCACATTACCTAGTGTCATTTCCATGCCAAACGCATCTACTAACAATAGTACTTCAATATTTGCAGTAATGGTGGCAAACACAGTAAAGCAGTAAAGACCGGCTTTTCCAAACAGTTTATACCATACTACGGTACCGCCAAAAATAATAATCAGGGAAAGTATTAAGAATAATTCGTTCATTTTTCTTCTCCTCCTACGCCAAAATCAGTGTTTTCCAATAAAATGTCCACGCGGGGATTTTGAATATAATCCGGATAAATTTCTTTTCGGAAAGCGGCGATAACTTCTGTATCCGGCATAACACAGGTGGTATTCGGAACCATGATATTTACACATACCCGCTCAAAGTGAGCCAGACCTGTTTCAATATCATGACGCATAGATGACACTGTCTGGCCTGTCAAACCAAAGAGCAGACAGCACTCATTAAAGTCCTCTGCGATTTTTGCCGGATCTGTTTGCCGGATTCCTTTTTTCATAATGTTTTCCCGGTAGTCTGCATCAAAAGTTTCTACACCAATTTTGATTTTCAGTTCTACACCGATTTTGGCGAACCGTTTGCGCAGGGCGGGAATGGCTTTACGATATAAGTAATGACACTCAAAATGCAGCAGATGAATGTCTTTTTTCTGGCATACCTGTTCAATTTTTTGGATACAAGCCTCTCCTAATTCAGGAAAAGAACCGGAATTGATGACTTCCAAATGATGATAAATGCCAGTTACACGGTCTAAAACTGCAAAATTGATCAAGTTATTGGCTGCCTCATCCGTACTGCTGTCCAGATGATAATCGCAGAAGGTGCATTGGCGCCAACGGCAGCCGCTGCCGCGCAATAAAACAATTTCTCTGGGATTTTTATCCGGGATAATGCTGTAGCGTTCCATAACAAAACTCCTTCTAACAAAAAATAAGGTCAGGAAATAACGTTTCCGTGACCTTTGAATTGCAGTAAAAAATAGCGAGCAAAAAAAATCCATGGAAAAACCATGGAAAAAAGTGCTTCGCAAAGCAGCAATGATCCGTAGTTTTATTTAACGACAGGATGGTCACGAACTGTCTGATGAAATTGGCGAAAAATATTATACCACAGGAAAGAAAAATGTCAAGAAAAAATGGGGAGACGCCAAAAACGGAAAAAGTAGACAAAACCAGAAAAGTATCCTAAAATAGAGAAAAAGCACCATACTTTTGGGAGGTATGAAAATGAAAGAAGAATGGATGATGATCATCATCGGGGTATTGCTGATTGGCATTGGGATTGGCAATCGTATGGGAAATATTTCTACCATCCACTGGTATCAACGAACTAAAGTCAAGAAAGAAGATGAAAAAGCCTATGGGAAAGCCATGGGCAACGGCACCATTCTCATTGGTGCAGCGCTTACAATAGGCGGTGGTATGCGGTTCTTCTCTTGGAATGGCTGGGAGCCAGTACTATCGATTGGTGCCATTCTTGGGATTGGATGGATGCTTTATGGGCAATTAAAGTATAATCATGGGATTTTTTAATATTGGGGAAATCGCTTCTTGCGGGAGGAAAAAATGAAAAAAGAAAAACGGTTATCTTACATTGTAATGTCAGTTTTAGTCTTTGTATTTTTATGTGTGGCTGCTTTTTTAGCAAACGGTACAGTCCATATCTTACCTTCTTTAGGGATTACGGCAATTGCTGTGGCAATGCGTATGCTGATTGAAAAGAGTAATGAAAAAAATAAGTGGTGATAGAAAATAAAAAAAGCAGGGCGAAAAGTTGCTCTGCTTTTTTATTTTGTGAATTAACGATCTTTACTCTTTGCTTTACTTTCGCAGTAAATACAGCGATAGATTCGTTTTTCTTTATCAGTCAGTTTGAAAATATGGGTAATGCCAGGCTCTACTGTAGAGATGCAGCGAGGGTTACGGCATTTGATCACATTGGTAATTTCCAAAGGCAGTTCCGGATGGAATTTTTCTACCCGTGTGCCGTTGCGGATGATATTGACAGTGATGTCAGGATCAATAAAGCCCAAGATCTGCAAATTTAAATCCAATGCGGCATTCACCTTGATAATATCTTTTTTGCCCATTTTTTTGCTGGGGGCGTTTTTGATCAATGCAACAGAACAGTCCAGATTTTCCAGCCCCAAATCATGGTACAGTTCCATACCTTGACCTGCCTTGATATGGTCGATGACAATGCCATCGGTAATTGCGTCAATGTTCATTTATTCCACCTCCAGTAACTTCAGGATCAATGCCATACGGATATACTTACCATTGCCTGCCTGCGTAAAATAGCAAGCACGAGGGTCATCATCCACATCTACTGCGATTTCGTTGACTCTGGGCAGAGGATGGAGAATAGACAGATCAGATTTAGCAGTAGCCAGCTTATCTCTGGTAAGGATATAGCTGTCTTTCAGGCGAATATAGTCTGCTTCATTGAAGAAACGCTCCTGCTGTACTCTGGTCATGTAAAGAACATCCAGTTCCGGCAGATATTCTTCCAGATCCGCGGTTTCCACATAGGAGATATTTTTGGCAATCAAGGTATCCTGAATGATATAATCCGGCAGTTTCAGTTCATCGGGAGAGATGAGCACAATACGGATATCAGTGTATCTTGCCAGAGCAAGAATCAAAGAGTGTACAGTACGACCAAACTTTAAGTCGCCGCAGAAACCAATGGTCAGGTGATCCAAACGACCTTTTTCACGGTAGATGGTCAACAGGTCTGTCAAAGTCTGGGTAGGATGGTTATGACCACCGTCACCAGCATTGATCACAGGCACTTTCGCGTACATGGAAGCTACCATAGGTGCGCCTTCTTTGGGGTGACGCATGGCAATAATATCTGCATAGTTGCTGACAATACGTGCAGTATCTGCAACCGTTTCACCCTTAGATGCAGAGGAGTTGGATGCGGAGGAGAAGCCCAATGCCTTACCGCCCAATTCCATCATAGCCGCCTCAAAGCTAAGGCGGGTACGGGTGGAGGGTTCGTAGAAAAGAGTTGCGATCTTCTTGCCATGGCATTTTTCGCTGTATGCGTCGGGATGGGCGATAATATCGCAGGCTTTCTGAATCAATTCATCAATTTCTTCTGTGGAAAGATCCAGAATATCAATCAAATGTCTCATTTGTTACCTCCAATCCAGCTCTCATCAGAAGGATTTGCGCGGAATGCCATCAAACGTTCCACATCTTCTGCTTTGATATAGCCCTCTTCTGCACCTACTTTTGCAATGGTATCAAAATCGCAAAGACTGATGTTCTGTACATTGGCGGCGGCAAGACGGTCTAAACCTTTCTGCATACCATAAGTGAAGATGGAGGCAATGCCCAGTACCTGCGCACCTGCCGCGCGCAGTGCTTCTACTACTTCGATTACGCTGCCGCCGGTGGAGATCAGATCTTCGATCACAACAACCTTCTGACCGGGTTCCAGCTTACCTTCGATCTGGTTGCCGCGACCGTGGTCCTTTGCGCCGGAACGTACATAACCCATAGGAAGGTCCAGAATCTGCGCAGTCAGTGCTGCGTGTGCGATACCAGCAGTGCTGGTGCCCATCAGTACTTCACAGTCGGGATAGTAGTTGCGCACGGTTTCCGCCAAAGATGCTTCTACCATATCACGAACGGCAGGAGCAGTCAGAATCAGACGGTTGTCACAGTAAATAGGGCTTTTGATACCGCTTGCCCAAGTGAAGGGCTGTTCGGGACGGAGAAAAACTGCGCCGATAGACAGTAAGCCTTTTGCGATGTCTTCTTTCATGATTTTGCAACCTCCTTATCATGCAATCAAAACCAAAAGTGATCTTATTCACCTAAAAATTCCTTCAAACATCTTTCGTATGCCGCTACAGGATCTGCTGCCTGGGTAATGGGGCGACCTACAACGATATAGTCGCTGCCCAGTTCTCTTGCCTTAGCAGGGGTGGTAATACGCACCTGATCGCCGGCATCACCGTCTGCGAAGCGTACGCCGGGGGTTACCGTTAAGAAGTCTGCGCCACAGGCTTCTTTTACCAAAGCGGATTCCAAAGGAGAGCATACAACGCCGTCCAAACCGGAAGCTTTCGCATTCTGCGCATAGTAGCGTACTACGTCCTGCAGGCTTTTTGTTTTGTCAATGAGCAAATCGTGATGCATTCTTTCTTCATCGGTACTGGTCAGCTGGGTTACAGCAATGAGCAGGGGACGGGTGCCGTCTTCTCTGGTCAGACCTCTTAATGCCGCTTCCATCATAGCATTGGTGCCTGCTGCGTGCAAGTTCACTAAATCCACATCCAGTGCGGAAAGAACCGACATTGCTTTTTCCACGGTATTAGGAATGTCATGCAGTTTTAAATCCAAAAAGATTTTGTGTCCTCTGCGTTTGATTTCCCGTACAATTTCAGGACCTTCTGCATAAAATAGTTCCATACCGATTTTCAGGAAGGGTTTTTTGCCTGTAAAGTTGTCCAGGAAAGCATAGAGTGCTTCCTTACTGTTAAAATCACAAGCGATGATAACATCTTTGTTGTTCATCAGTGCGCACCTCCAATTATGTCCTTTAGGGATGAGATATGATACTGCTCCATAGCACGGGGCAGGTCTTCCACAATTTTCTTAGCGGCAAAAGGATCGATTAAATTGGCAGCGCCTACCTGTACAGCAGTTGCGCCGGCTAACATCATTTCGATTACATCATCAGCGCTGGAAACACCGCCCATACCGATGATGGGAATATTGACCGCTTCATATACCTGATAAACCATGCGCAGTGCCACAGGGAAAATGGCAGGACCGGAGAAACCACCCATTTTATTGGCAATAATAGGTTTTTTCCGATTTAGATCAATACGCATACCCAACAGCGTGTTAATCATGCTGATACCATCCGCGCCAGCTTCCTCACAAGCCTTTGCGATAGATACAATATCAGTTACATTCGGGCTCAGTTTGATATAAACAGGCTTGGTAGTAACTGCTTTTACTGCGCGGGTAACTTCCGCGGCAGCGACCGCGTCGGTACCAAAAGCCATACCGCCATTATGTACGTTAGGGCAGCTGACATTGACTTCAATGAGACCTACCTGAGGTTCTTTATCAATCAGTTCACAGCAGTAAGCGTATTCATCTACAGAAAAACCGCTGATGTTGGCAATGACAGGCTTATGGAAGCACTTTGCCAGTTTGGGCAGTTCTTCCGCAATGACTGCGTGTATGCCGGGATTTTGCAGACCAACGGAGTTAATCAAGCCTTCGGGGCATTCTGCGATACGGGGGGTAGGGTTGCCAAAGCGAGGTTCTTTCGTTGTGCCTTTAAAGGAGAAAGAACCCAGCACGTTAATGTCGTATAATTCGGCAAACTCATAGCCAAAGCCAAAAGTACCGCTGGCGGGAATGACCGGATTATCTAAAGTGAGGGAGGAGAGCTGTACTTTTGTATTTACCATATGATTTCCTCCTTTGCCAAAACGGGACCATCTTTACAGATCCGCTTATTGCCATACTTTGTTTTGCAGGAGCAGCCCATACAGGCGCCAAACCCACAGCCCATCCGTTCTTCAAAACTGAACTGTCCACTGGTATTGGTGGCGTCATATACGGCTTTCAGCATGGGTTCAGGACCACAGGAATAGCTGTAGGTATAACCTTTTACCAAGTCAAGCAGGTGGGTGACAAAACCCTTCGTACCATAAGAACCATCGGCTGTTGCTACATATACATCTGCGCCCAATGCCTTAAATTCCTCTTCGTAAAAGATTTCTTCTTTGGTGTTGAAGCCCAGCAGAACGGCAGGATGCTTTCCTTCTGCAATGAGCACTTTTGCCAATTCATACATAGGCGGTACACCGGCGCCGCCACCGCAAAGGATAGGACGGTCACCGCTGAGGCTGGTGTCATAGCCGTTGCCCAGACCGGTCAAAATATCCAGCTTTGTACCAGCCGGCAGAGTTGCCATGTAAGCAGTGCCTTTGCCCACGACTTTGTAGAGCAGTGTCATGGTTTTGCTATCATAGGTGCAAACAGAAATAGGTCTGCGCAGATAAAAACCTTCTAACTTTAAATTAACAAACTGCCCGGGTGCTGCCAGGGCGGATGTATCGCCCTCCAGCACCATTTCATACATGGCAGATGTCAGTTGTCTTTGAGAGAGAATGGTAAAATAAGACTGTTTTACCATAGGATGCGCCTCCTTTTGTTTCCCAGGATACCATTATGAATCGATGGTAGAGATACCCAGTGTGGTCTCTTCCAGTACATCCAGCAGTACGCGAACAGTATCCAGCGCGGTGAACATGGTGACATTGTTTTCTGCGGCACAGCGGCGGATTAAATAACCATCGCTTTCTTCATCTACGGAGTTAATATCTCTGGTACTGATGACGTAGGTAACATAGCCGCGACGCAGGGAATCTAAGATTTCTTCACTGCCGTCGCTGATTTTCTGACGGATACGGGTGCGGATGCCATGACTCTTCAGACAGTCAGCAGTACCCTTGGTTGCTTCAATATTGAAGCCCAGTTCGTAGAAACGGCGGATCAGCGGAACTGCCGCTTCTTTTTCCTTATCTGCGATGGATACAAATATTGTACCATAGTTTGCCACACTCATGCCAGCAGCTTTCATCGCTTTAAAGAGTGCACGGGTCAATGTTTTATCATAACCGATGGCTTCACCGGTAGATTTCATTTCAGGAGACAGGTAAGCATCCAGACCACGCAGTTTAGAGAAGGAGAATGCAGGCGCTTTTACATACCATTTTTCCTTTTCCTTGGGGTACAGTGTGGTAAAGCCCTGTTCTTTCAGACTCTTACCTAAAATAACCAGTGTTGCAATATCTGCCAGAGAGTAACCAGTTGCCTTGGATAAGAAGGGGACGGTACGGGAAGAACGAGGGTTTACTTCGATGACATAAACATCTTCGTTAGGGTCTACGATAAACTGGATGTTATATAGACCAACGATACCAATGCCCAGACCCAGTCTTTTGGTGTAATCCAGGATGGTATCTTTTGCCTTCTGGGAAATGCTGAAGGTAGGATATACGGAGATGGAGTCGCCGGAGTGAACACCGGTCCGCTCTACGTGTTCCATGACACCGGGTACAAATACATCTACACCATCACAAACAGCGTCTACTTCCAGTTCCTTGCCGGCAATGTATTTATCAACCAGTACAGGCTTGTCCTCATCGATTTCTACTGCGGTTTTCAGATAATGGCGCAGTGCTTCTTCATTACCTACGATCTGCATGGCACGACCGCCCAATACATAACTGGGGCGTACCAGAACGGGGTAGCCGATTTCCTTGGCGGCAGCTACACCATCTTCAATCTTGGTAACAGCATGACCTTTGGGCTGAGGAATACCCAACTCAATCATAATCTTTTCGAAAGAGTCTCTGTTTTCTGCACGCTCGATAGCATCTACATCGGTACCAATGATTTTTGCGCCGCGTTTCATCAGGGGCTCTGCCAGGTTAATGGCAGTCTGACCGCCCAATGCAGCCATAACACCCAGAGGCTTTTCCAACTCGATGACGTTCATGACATCCTCTACAGTCAAAGGCTCAAAATACAGCTTATCACTGGTGGTATAATCGGTGGATACGGTTTCCGGGTTATTATTGATGATAATCGCCTCATAGCCGTTTTCTTTGATAGTCTTTACAGCGTGTACGGTAGAGTAGTCAAATTCCACACCCTGGCCGATACGGATAGGACCGCTGCCCAAAACGATGATTTTTTTCCGATCTTCTACAATCGCTTCGTTTTCTTCTTCATAAGTAGAGTAGAAGTAAGGAATATAACTGTCAAATTCGCTGGCACAGCTATCGATCATTTTGTAAACAGGGAACATGTTATTTGCCTTACGCAGTGCATAGATATCTTCTTCTGTTTTGTCCCACAGTTTTGCGATGTATTTATCGCAGAAGCCCATGCGCTTTGCTTCGTAAAGCATATCTGTATCATCTTTGCGAGCCGCAAGTTCAGACTCAAAGTCAATGATGTGTTTAATCTTGTCCAGAAACAGCATATCAATCTGGGTCGCATTACAGATCAGACCTAAGTCGGTGCCCATACGCATCAGCTTAGCAATGGCGAAGATACGATCGTCAGTACCAATACCAATGTAATCCATCAGATCCTTTTGAGACCAGTCATCAAATTTTGCCATATCCAGATGACATACACCGATTTCCAAAGAACGTACTGCCTTCAGCAGGCTCTCTTCGATGGTACGACCAACTGCCATAACTTCACCAGTTGCTTTCATTTGTGTGCTTAACTGGTTGGAAGCGCTGGTAAATTTATCGAAGGGGAAGCGTGGCATTTTTGTTACCACATAATCCAGTGCAGGCTCAAAAGAAGCGGGGGTATTAGCCAGCTGGATTTCGTCCAGTGTCATACCAACAGCGATTTTAGCGGATACTCTTGCGATAGGGTAACCGCTGGCTTTGGATGCCAATGCAGAAGAACGGGATACGCGAGGGTTTACTTCGATGACATAATATTGGAAAGATTGAGGGTCCAGTGCAAACTGCACATTACAGCCGCCCTCGATCTTCAGCGCACGGATGATACGCAGCGCGCTGTCACGCAGCATATGATATTCCTTGTTGGTCAAAGTCTGGCTGGGCGCCACAACAATAGAGTCGCCGGTGTGGATACCAACAGGATCAATGTTTTCCATATTACAGATGGTAATGGCGGTATCGTTCTTATCCCGCATTACCTCGTATTCGATTTCTTTATAGCCTTTGATGCTTTTTTCTACCAGTACCTGACCTACGGGAGACAGCTTCAGGGCATTTTTCATAATTTCCCGCAGTTCTTCTTCGTTATCAGCGAAACCGCCGCCGGTACCGCCCAAGGTAAACGCAGGACGCAGTACAACAGGATAACCAATTTTTTCTGCAGCTTCAATGGCTTCGGGAATGGAGTGGGAAATAATGGAAGGCAAAACAGGTTCGCCTAATTCCTCACACAGTTCTTTAAACAGTTCACGGTCCTCTGCGCGTTCAATGCTTTCTGCGCTGGTGCCCAGCAGTTCTACCTGGCATTCATGCAAAATCTGTTTTTTTGCCAACTGCATGGCAATATTCAGACCAGTCTGACCGCCGATACCGGGAACAATGGCATCAGGACGCTCATAACGAACAATCTTTGCCACATATTCCAAGGTCAGGGGTTCCATATATACTTTATCTGCGATAACGGTATCAGTCATGATGGTAGCAGGGTTGGAGTTAACCAGAATTACTTGATAACCTTCTTCCCGCAGTGCCAGGCAAGCCTGTGTACCTGCATAGTCGAACTCGGCTGCTTGTCCAATAACAATAGGACCGCTGCCGATTACTAAAACCTTTTTAATATCTTCTCTCTTAGGCATTTTCTTTTGCCTCCTTCATTTGTGCCATAAATTGATCAAACAGATAAGCGCTGTCCTGCGGACCGGGTGCGCTTTCCGGGTGATACTGCACGGAGAACACACGATTTTCACGGTCTTCTACGCCTTCAATGGTATGGTCCAGCAAATTGATATGAGTTGCAGTCAAGCCAGTGCCTTTTAAGGATTCTGCGTCTACTGCAAAGCTGTGGTTCTGGCTGGTGATTTCAATTTTACCTGTTTTCAGATTCATAACAGGGTGGTTGCCGCCACGGTGACCAAACTTCATTTTATAGGTATGCGCACCATAAGCCAGGCTGATCATCTGATGACCCAGACAAATGCCGAAGATAGGCAGTCTGCCTTTCAGATCCTGTACCAGCTTGATAACAGTGGTTACATCTTCCGGGTCTCCAGGACCATTGGAAAGGAATAGGCCATCGGGATGGGTAGCCATCACTTCTTCTGCTGTCACATTATAGGGCATAATGGTTACATTGCAGCCCAGCTTATTCAGGCTGCGAATGATGTTTAATTTAATGCCGCAGTCAATGGCAACTACATTGAATTTATGATTAGAGGTCCGAGAGTACCATTTTTTCTTGCAGCTTACCCGTGCTACGCCGTCTTTGGGAATAGCGGTGTTTTTCAGGATTTCCATAGCAGTTTCGTGGGAAGTTTCCGGTTTGGTAATCAGCACTTTCCGGCTGCCCAGATCACGAATGCTGCGGGTGATTTTTCTGGTATCTACACCGTAAATACCGGGAATATCATTTTCTTCCATAATATCGGAAAGGGTTTTGGTATAGCGGAAGTTGCTGGGGGAATCGTTGTAATCCCGTACAATCAAACCACCAATGGTAGGTACTTTTGTTTCAAAGTCATCATCGGCAGTACCGTAGTTACCAATGATAGGATAGGTCATTACAACCATCTGATATGTATAGGACGGGTCGGATACGATTTCCTGATAACCCACCATGGAAGTGTTAAAAACGATTTCACAGACTCTGTCTGTATTGCTGCCGAAGCCGTAGCCCAGGTATTCCTGTCCGTCTTCCAGCACGATTTTTCGGTCAAATTTTCTGACCATACACAATTACCCCCTTACACATTGTCATTTCGCATTTACCAAATACCATCTCTCCTGCAAAGGGCGTGGATCTGCCTTTGGTGAGGAATGCCTCTGGATCAATGCGGTATTCTTTTGTCAGATCAAAAACAGTCAGATCAGCAGGCGCGCCAATGGCAAGCTCGCTGCCCAGACCAAAACGATTCGATGGATTGGTATGCATCAGCTCCATCAGTTTTTCCAATGTGACGATACCAGGCATTACCAAATGTGTATACAATAACGGGAAAGCGGTTTCCAGTCCTACAATACCCATGAGGCTGCCAGCCAGCCCCTTTGCTTTTTCCTCTGCGGAGTGAGGCGCATGGTCTGTCGCAATCATATCAATGGTGCCATCTTTGATGCCTGCAATCAGTGCGGCGCGGTCTTCCGCGGAGCGCAGGGGAGGATTCATTTTGAATCTTCCGTCTTCTTGCAGATCCTCATCGCACAAAATCAAATAGTGGGGACCGGTTTCACAGGTGACATTGACACCGCGTATTTTTGCTTCCCGAATGCAAGCGACGCTTTCTTTGGTAGAAATATGGCAGACGTGATAAGCACAGCCTGTTTCTTCTGCCAATTTCAAATCCCTTTGAATTTGTACATATTCACTGGCGGAGGAGATCCCTTTGTGTCCATGAGCTTTGGCATAAGCGCCGTCATGAATGTATCCGCCGTGGAGCAGAGTGTTATCCTCGCAGTGAGCGGCAATAATTTTATGGAGAGATTTTGCCTTCACCATAGCATTCCGCATCATATCATTCTGCTGTACACCGCGTCCATCATCGGAAAAGCCTGCCACAAAAGGTGCCATTTCTTCCATATCTGAAAGGATTTCACCTTTTTGTTCCATAGTAATGGTACCATAAGGTACTACATGGATGCAGGCGTCTTTTTCAATAATATTCAGTTGTTCCTGCAGATGGGCAAGGGTGTCCGGTGCAGGAGAAAGGTTAGGCATGGTGCAAACAGTGGTGTAACCGCCTGCGGCAGCTGCCTCGCTTCCGGTAGCAATGGTCTCTTTATAAAAAAATCCCGGCTCTCTGAAGTGGACGTGAACGTCTATGAGACCGGGAAATAAGAAACGCCCCTTCAAGTCAAGAAGGGTACCGGAAAAGCTATTTTGACCATTGGAAAAGCTGTCTAGTTTCGGAGAAATATTGACAATCTTCCCATTGGAAACAAATACGTTGGTTTTTACAAATCTGCCGTCAATAAAGGCATTGGCATTGGCTAAAATGTAGTTCACCTTCGAGCGCTCCTTTCCAGAAGTTTCCGTTTTTCAAGATAATTCTTTACAAATTGTCAGTAGTATAGCACACGCTTTTGGTGGTGTCAAGGGAAAAATTTGATTTTTCCAAAGGACAAAACTTGACAGAAAATCTCTTATTGTGATAGACTTGCAGTGTTAGATAAAGGACGATTCCGCGACTGACGGATTGAGGTGGGAAAAACCACCGGGGAGCGGAAAATGACCATTTCTTTTTTCTGCAATGGCAGAAATAATTCTTCTGTTATGTGTGAAATACCACAAGCAAAACGAACTTTTTTGCAGAATCTCGGGAGGAATGAAGTTTGAACCATTGCATCGATGCCGACCGTCTGGGCAGTCTGATCCTGAATAATTTCCGTTGGAAATGAAATAAGGGGAGGACTGTCCTTTTTTTCGTGTGTTTGGCAGGGGTAAAAAAGAGACGTTTTTACAGTAGGAGGTAAAAAAATGAAAAAAGTCGGAATTATTATGGGAAGTGACAGCGATCTGCCGGTTGTAGAAAAAGCCATTGCAGCTTTGGAAAAATATGGCGTGGAGTATGAAGTCCATGTGTATTCCGCACACCGTACACCTGTGGAAGCAAAAAGCTTTGCAACCAATGCCAGAGCAAATGGCTTTGGCGTGATTATTGCGGCAGCAGGTAAAGCCGCACATTTAGCAGGTGCATTAGCAGCAAGCACGACATTGCCTGTTATTGGTATTCCTATTAAGAGTTCTACATTGGATGGTTTAGACGCACTGCTTTCTACTGTACAGATGCCTGGCGGTATTCCTGTTGCAACAGTAGCCATTGATGGTGCAGAAAATGCAGCGTTGCTGGCAATCCAGATGCTGGCAATTACCGATGCAGATCTGGCAAAAAAGCTGGATGATGCAAGAGAAGAAATGGCAAAGAAAGTTTTAGAAAAGGACGCTGCCGTTGCGGCAAAATTTCATCACGCTTAAGGAGAAAGACAGGGAATTGCCATAAGGCATTCTCTGTTTGTCATGTAAAAAGACATATAGATAGGTAAAAACTATTTTGTGCAAAGCGGATATTACTGTTTTTTACATGATAATGCAGTCGAAAAATTGACTTCGGATTTACGAAATTTCGAATAAAACACACAGAGAGGTGCGGATCAATGAGTAAACTTCATGAGGAATGCGGCGTATTTGGTGTATTTGCCAAAGAAAAAATGGATGTAGCCAGAACAACTTATTATGGCTTATTTGCATTGCAGCATCGTGGACAGGAAAGTGCCGGCATTGTTGTCAATGATGATGGTGTTTTCCAGGTGCATAAGGATACTGGTCTGGTCAATGATATTTTCACACCGGGTATCATGCAAAAATTAGGGGAAGGCAATATGGCTGTGGGTCATGTAAGATACAGCACCACAGGCGGAGACGGCAGACTGAATGCACAGCCCATTACCGTAAACCATATTAAAGGCAAAATGGCATTGGCTCATAATGGTAACTTGGTAAATTCCTATGAACTGCGTCAAGAACTGGAACTACAGGGCTCTATTTTCCATACGACCAGTGATACGGAAGTCATTAGTTATGTGATTACAAAAGAAAGACTGCATGCGCCTTCCATTGAGGAGGCAGTCAACCGTGCAATGGGGAAAATCCAGGGTGCATACTCTTTGGTTGTGATGTCTTCCGCGAAAATGATTGCGGCAAGAGACCCGAGAGGCTTCCGCCCCCTGTGCTATGGCATGACTGCGGAAGGCAGTTATATTATTGCATCGGAAAGCTGTGCGCTGGATGCAGTAGGCGCCACCTTTATTCGGGACGTATTGCCTGGTGAGATTGTAGTATTTACTGCGGAAGGCATTCGTACCATCCGTGACCACTGCGGCGAACAGGAGAAGAAAATTTGCATTTTCGAATATATCTATTTTGCAAGACCGGACTCTATCATTGATGGCAAGAGTGTGCATAATGCCAGAATGATTACAGGCAAATGCTTAGCAAAGGAACATCCGGTGGAAGCAGACGTGGTCATTGGTGTACCTGACAGCGGTCTGGATGCGGCTATTGGTTATTCCAGAGAAAGCGGTATCCCTTATGGTATCGGTTTTATCAAGAATAAATATATTGGTCGTACCTTTATCGCTCCGGGACAGAAGTCCAGAGAAGATAAAGTAAAAATTAAGCTGAACGTAATCAAGGAAACTGTAAAGGGAAAACGTGTGGTTCTGGTAGATGACTCCATTGTGCGTGGTACCACCTGTGCCAGAATTGTAAAACTGCTGCGGGACGCTGGAGCAACAGAAGTACACGTACGTTCTTCAGCTCCTCCTTTTACCAATCCTTGTTATTATGGTGTGGATGTGGACAGCAAGGAAAACCTCATTGCCGCAAACCACTCCTTGGAAGAAATCTGCCAGATCATTGGTGCGGACAGTGTGGGCTATTTGAATGTAAACTCTCTGCCGCTTTTGATTGGACAGACAGAATGCAGTGGTTATTGCTCCGCATGCTTTAACGGAGAATATCCTACACAGATTCCCAATGACACAGGTAAAGACAGATTTGAAAGAAAACTCAGCGAGAGGAGAAAAGACAATGAAAAGTCAGAGTGAAAGCTATAAAGCGGCAGGCGTAGATATTACCGCGGGATACCGTGCGGTAGAACTGATGAAAGCTCATGTGGCAAGAACCATGACTAGTGGCGTAATGGGTGCCATTGGCGGTTTTGGCGGTCTGTTTGAGTTGGATTTGACAGGTATGACCCATCCTGTGCTGGTAAGCGGCACCGATGGAGTTGGTACTAAGCTGAAAATGGCTTTTTTGCAGGACAAGCATGATACCGTAGGGATTGACTGCGTAGCAATGTGTGTTAACGATATTATCTGCTGCGGCGCAAAGCCCCTGTTTTTCCTGGATTATGTAGCGGTTGGCAAAAACGTACCGGAAAAAGTTGCTGCTGTGGTTTCTGGCGTAGCAGAAGGCTGCGTACAGAGCGGTGCTGCTTTGATTGGCGGCGAAACCGCGGAAATGCCCGGCTTCTATCCGGAAGACGAATATGATCTGGCTGGTTTTGCAGTGGGTATTGTTGATAAAGATAAAATGCTGAATCCTGAGAATGTAAAAGAAGGGGATGTGCTGATCGCACTGCCTTCCAGTGGCGTTCATTCCAATGGTTTCTCTCTGGTCCGCCGTGTCTTTGATGTGGAAAACAGCGATATTTCTTCTCCTGTAGAAGCACTGGGCGGCAAATCTATCGGTGAAACACTGCTGACTCCTACCAAAATTTATGTAAAGCCTATGCTGGCGTTGATGGAACAGGTGAATGTAAAGGCTGTTTCCCATATTACCGGCGGCGGTTTCTTCGAAAATATCCCCAGAAGCATTCCCAAGGGACTGTCTGCAAAGATTAAAAAAGAAGATGTGCGGGTACTGCCTATTTTCAAGCTGATTGCGGAAAAAGGCAATATTCCAGAAAGAGATATGTTCAATACCTTTAATATGGGTGTTGGTATGTGTGCCATCGTTGCCAAAGAAGATGCAGACAAGACCATTGAGATCCTGAAGGCAAACGGAGAAGACGCTTACCTGCTGGGTGAAGTGGTTGCTTCCGATGAAGGTGTGATTTTATGTTAAGAAAAACGAAAATTGCGGTATTTGTATCCGGCGGCGGCACTAATTTACAGGCGTTGATCGATGCCCAGAATCGTGGCGGCATTACTGCCGGCGAAATTGTACTGGTAGTTTCCAGCAATGAAAAAGCTTATGCTCTGGAGCGGGCTGCAAAAGCGGGGATTGACAGCTGTGTGATTCGCAGAAAGGATTTTGATTCCCAGGATGCTTATGAAGACAGCTTAAAAGCGAAACTGGCGGAATACGGCGTAGAGTTGATTGTACTGGCTGGTTTCATGTCCATTTTGAGCGCAGGATTTACTTCTGCGTATCCGGAGCGTATTTTGAATGTCCATCCTTCCCTGATTCCTTCTTTCTGTGGGAAGGGCTTTTATGGGCTGAAAGTCCATGAAGCGGCTTTAGCGTATGGTGTAAAAGTAACCGGCGCAACAGTGCATTTTGTCAATGAAGTGCCTGATGGCGGTAAAATTTTACTGCAAAAGGCTGTTGCCATTGAGGAAGGGGATACCCCGGAAGTATTACAGCGCCGTGTGATGGAACAGGCAGAATGGATTTTACTGCCTCAGGCGGTACAGATGGTCAGTGAGCAAATACAGAAAGGATGAGTTCCTGTGAATATCTATGAGATCAATGATTTGGGACAAGTGCTGGCAGGCAATACTTATGCCGGCAGAGGCATTGTAATTGGTAAAACCCCCGACGGGAAAAAAGCTGCTGTGGCATATTTTATTATGGGACGCAGTGAAAACAGCCGGAACCGTATTTTTGAAGAAGTTGGCGAAGATGTGATCATTAAGCCCTTTGATTATTCTAAGGTAGAAGATCCTTCCTTGATTATCTACGCACCGCTGCGCCGCTTGGGTAATCAGCTGATCGTAACCAATGGTGACCAGACCGATACCATTTATGATTTCTTGAAAGAGGGCAAAAGTTTTACGGAAGCACTTCAGACCAGAGAGTTTGAGCCGGATGCACCCAACTTTACCCCGCGTATCAGCGGCATACTTACCTTTGCAGATGGTGATTTTTCTTATGAAATGAGCATCCTTAAGAGCGCAGATGCACAAGGCAGCGCTTGCAGCAGATATCATTTTGCATATCCTGCATTGGCAGGCACCGCGCACTTTCTTCACACTTATGTATGTGATGGCAACCCCATTCCTACTTTCCAGGGTGAGCCGGAGCGTGTCAGCGTATTGGACGACATTGACGCTTGGTGTGACCAAATTTGGACTAACTTGAATGAGCAGAATAAGATTTCTCTCTACGTGAGATACATTGACCTGGAAACAGGCGCATGTGAAAACCGTATGATCAACAAAAATCAGAAATAAGTAAGGAGCGAAAACAATGGAGCTGTCCAAAGATATTTATATTTCTCCCTTATCTACCAGATATGCCAGCAAAGAAATGCAGGAAATTTTCTCTGAAAGACATAAATTCCAGACCTGGAGAAGACTGTGGATTGCATTGGCAAAAGCAGAAAAAGAACTGGGCTTAGATATTACCGATGAGCAGATTGCAGAGCTGGAAGCCAATAAAGACAACATCAACTTTGAAGTGGCAGAAGAAAGAGAAAAGGTGGTACGCCACGATGTCATGAGTCATGTGTATGCGTATGGCAAGCAGTGCCCGAAAGCAGAACCCATCATCCATCTGGGCGCGACCAGCTGCTATGTAGGCGATAACACCGATGTGATTCTGATGCGGGAAGCTTCTGAGCTGGTGATGAAAAAAGCTGCGCAGGTATTGGCAAATCTGTCTAAGTTTGCCATGGAATATAAAGATATGCCGGCTTTGGCATATACCCACTTACAGCCCGCGCAGCTGACCACTGTTGGCAAGCGTGCAACCCTGTGGATGTATGAGCTGGCGCAGGATATGGAAGAGATGGAACATCGTCTGGCAAACCTGAAACTGTTGGGTTCTAAGGGTACCACCGGCACCCAGGCAAGCTTTATGGAATTGTTTGAGAATGACGAAGAAAAGGTAAAGAAACTGGAAGCACTTATTGCCAAAGAAATGGGCTTTGAGGGCTGTGTACCGGTAAGCGGTCAAACCTATTCCAGAAAGGTAGACGCCTTCTTCCTTGCAACCCTTTCCGGTTTCGCTCAGAGTGCATATAAGTTCTCCAATGACCTGCGTATTCTCCAGTCCTTTGAGGAAATGGAAGAACCTTTTGAAAAAAATCAGATCGGTTCTTCTGCAATGCCTTATAAGAGAAACCCTATGCGCAGTGAGCGTATCTCCTCTCTGGCAAGATATGTCATCATTGACAGCCTGAACCCTGCTATGACCGCAGGCACCCAGTGGTTTGAAAGAACCCTGGATGACTCTGCTAATAAGCGCATTTCCGTAGCAGAAGCATTCCTGGCAGTAGACGCGATTTTGAATATTTATATTAACGTAACCGGCGGATTAGTTGTATATGATAAAGTAGTTCGCCGTAGAGTAATGGAAAAACTGCCTTTCATGGCAACAGAAAATATTATGATGGAATCTGTAAAGCGTGGCGGCAACAGACAGGAACTTCATGAAAGACTGCGTACCCACTCCCATGCGGCAGCTGCGAAGGTGAAGCTGGAAGGCGGCAGTAATGACCTGATTGAACGGATTGCAGCAGATGATGCGTTCCCCCTGACTATGGAAGAAATCCAGTCTCATCTGGATCCCGCACTGTATACCGGCAGAAGTGCTTCTCAGGTAGTAGAGTTTATCGCAGATGTGGTGGATCCTCTGCTGAAAAAGTATCATACCCAGGAAGTAGCTTCCGAACTGCGTGTGTAATTGGCAAGAAAGGAGTTGTAGCGGAACAATGAAAGAGTTTGAATTAAAGTATGGTTGTAACCCGAATCAGAAGCCTGCGAAGATTTTCATGGCAGATGGTACAGATCTGCCTATTGAAATCTTAAACGGCAAGCCTGGTTATATCAATTTTCTGGATGCGTTCAACAGCTGGCAGCTGGTAAAGGAATTAAAGGCAGCGTTAGGCATGCCCGCGGCTACCTCTTTTAAGCATGTAAGCCCTACCTCCGCGGCTGTTGGTGTGGTAATGAGCGAAGAGCTGAAAAAGGCTTGCTTTGTAGATGATGTGGAAGGTCTGGACGAGTCTCCTTTGGCTTGCGCTTATGCAAGAGCAAGAGGCACAGACAGAATGTCCTCTTTCGGCGACTGGATTGCCCTGAGCGATGTGTGCGATGTGACCACTGCAAAGCTCATTAAGCGGGAAGTATCCGACGGTATTATTGCTCCCGGCTATGATCCGGAGGCACTGGAAATTTTGAAGTCTAAGAAAAAAGGCAATTACAATATTGTTCAGATTGACCCTGATTATGTACCGGAAGAATTAGAAAGCAAGCAGGTATTTGGCATTACTTTTACTCAGAAGAGAAATGATTTCAAGATTGATGCATCTTTGCTCAATAACCTGGTAACAGAAAACAAAGAACTGCCCGATGCTGCAAAGCGTGACTTGATTATTGCACTGATTACCCTGAAATATACGCAGTCCAATTCTGTCTGCTTTGCAAAGGATGGACAGGCAATCGGTGTAGGCGCTGGACAGCAGTCCCGTATCCACTGCACCAGACTGGCTGGTAATAAAGCGGATATTTGGCATCTGCGCCAGCATCCTAAAGTACTTTCTCTGCCTTTCCTGCCTGCGATTGGCAGACCTGACAGAGATAATACCATTGATCTGTATATTTCGGATGACTATGAAGACGTTTTGGCAGATGGCGTATGGCAGACCCTCTTTACTCAAAAGCCTGAGCCTCTGACTAAGGAAGAAAAGAAGGCATACTTGGCTGGTATCAGCGGCGTAGCCCTGGGCTCTGACGCATTCTTCCCCTTCGGTGATAATATTGAGCGCGCAGCAAAGAGCGGTGTATCTTACGTAGCACAGCCCGGCGGTTCCATCCGTGACGATAATGTCATTGATGCCTGCAACCGTTTTGGCATGACAATGGCATTTACTGGTATGCGTCTGTTCCACCATTAAGGGGTAAGAGAGGAGAGACAGTATGAACATTATGGTAGTTGGCGGCGGCGGCAGAGAACACGCCATCATCAAGAAAATCAGCAAAAATCCGAAAGTAACGAAGATTTACGCCCTCCCTGGCAATGCCGGTATGGAAGAAGCGGAATGTGTTGCCATTGGCGCAAAGGATATTGAAAAAATCACTGCTTTTGCGGTGGAAAACCAGATTGATTTTGCCGTTGTAGCACCTGATGATCCGTTGGTGCTGGGCGCGGTTGACGCATTGGAAGCAAAGGGAATTCCTTGTTTTGGTCCCAGAAAGAACGCTGCAATCATCGAAGGCAGCAAGGTTTTCTCTAAGAACCTGATGAAAAAGTACGGTATTCCTACGGCTGCTTATGAAGTGTTTGACAACATGGAACAAGCACTGGAATATATTAAAACAGCTCCTATGCCCACTGTGATTAAAGCAGATGGTCTGGCACTGGGGAAAGGCGTTGTCATTGCCCAGAATCAGGCAGAAGCAGAAGATGCCATCCGTTCTATGATGGAAGATAAAATCTTTGGCGAAAGCGGCAGCCACATTGTAGTAGAAGAATTCCTCACCGGTCCGGAAGTATCCGTTTTGGCATTTACCGATGGTAAGACCATGATTCCTATGGTTTCTTCCATGGACCATAAGCGTGCGATGGACGGCGATCAGGGACCCAATACCGGCGGTATGGGTACCATTGCTCCCAATCCTTACTACACTAAGGATATTGCAGATGTATGCATGGAAACCATTTTCCTGCCTACCATGGCTGCTATGAATGCAGAAGGCCGTACCTTCCAGGGCTGCCTGTATTTTGGTCTGATGCTCACACCCAATGGTCCCAAGGTTATTGAGTACAACTGCCGTTTCGGCGATCCGGAAACCCAGGTGGTACTGCCTTTGCTGGAAAGCGACCTGCTGGATATTATGATGCATGTTGCAGACGGCACATTGGCAGATGCGGAAGTAAAGTTCAGCGATAAGGCTGCTTGCTGTGTCATCATGGCATCCAAAGGCTATCCCAAGAAGTATGAAACAGGTTTTGCCATCCATTTGCCTGAAAACCATGACGGTGTGATTATCGCTGGTGCGAAAGCCGGAGAAAACGGGGAAATCCTCACTGCTGGCGGTCGTGTGCTGGGTGTTGTGGAAGTGGCGGATACGCTGCAAGAAGCAATCCGGAAGTCTTATGAGACAGTAAAAACAGTTTCCTTTGAAAATGCATACTACCGGAAAGATATCGGTCAGCGTGCTTTGGCAGCGGAGGTGTAAGTGCTATGGTATATAGAGTATATGTAGAAAAGAAAAGCCATCTGGCAGCGGAAGCAGCATCTTTGCTTAGTGATATTAAAGGTGTGCTTCAGATAAACAGCGTGGAAAAACTGCGCGTAGTGAACCGTTATGATGTAGAAAATATAGATGCAGACTTGTTTGAAGCCTGCAAAAAGACTGTATTCAGCGAGCCTCAGGTAGATATCATTTCTTCCGAGCTGGAAACGGACGGTGCAGAAGTGTTTGCAGTGGAATACCTGCCCGGTCAGTTTGACCAGAGAGCAAACTCCGCAGCGGAATGTATCCAGATTATTTCCAAGCAGGACAGACCGCTGGTGCGTACTGCAAGAGTATATCTCTTGTATGGTAATATTTCCAAGGAAGACTTGGCAGCTGTCAAAAAGTATGTTATTAACCCTGTAGAAGCAAGAGAAGCTTCTTTGGATGTGCCTGCTACATTGGTTATGAACTATGATGTTCCCACAGAAGTAGCAGTACTGGACGGCTTCAATGAAATGAATGAAGCACAGCTGCAGGAACTGTTGCAGCATATGGGTCTGGCAATGGATTTGGATGATCTGAAGTTCTGCCAGGCTTACTTCCAGAGCGAAAAGAGAAACCCTACCATCACCGAAATCAAGGTGATTGATACATACTGGTCTGACCACTGCCGTCATACTACATTCCTGACTACCATTGACAGTGTGAAGTTTGAAGATGAACTGTTACAGAAGGCATATGATGAATATATTGCTATGCGTCAGGCAATCGGTCGCACCAAACCCATTAACCTGATGGATATCGGTACCATCGTGGCAAAATATCTGAAAAAAGAAGGCAAGCTTTCTAAGCTGGATGAATCCGAAGAAATCAACGCCTGCACCGTTAAAGTGGATGTGGAAACTTCTGAAGGCGTAGAAAAATGGCTGCTGCTGTTTAAGAATGAAACCCATAACCATCCTACAGAGATCGAGCCTTTTGGCGGCGCGGCTACCTGTGTGGGCGGCGCGATTCGTGACCCGCTCAGCGGTCGTTCTTATGTTTATGCTGCAATGCGCGTAACTGGTGCGGCAGACCCTACCGTCCCCGTTTCCCAGACTTTGCAGGGGAAACTGCCCCAGAGAAAGATTGTTACCACTGCGGCAGCAGGTTATAGCTCTTACGGCAACCAGATTGGTCTGGCGACCGGTCAGGTAGACGAACTGTACCATGACGGTTATCAGGCAAAGAGAATGGAAATCGGTGCTGTCATTGCAGCGGCTCCTGCGGAAAATGTGCGCAGAGAACGTCCGGAGGCTGGCGATCTGGTCATTCTGCTGGGCGGCAAGACTGGTCGTGACGGTTGTGGCGGCGCAACTGGTTCTTCTAAGAGCCACACTTTAGAATCTCTGGAAAACTGCGGTGCGGAAGTACAGAAGGGGAATGCGCCGGAAGAAAGAAAACTGCAAAGATTATTCCGTAATCCGGAAGCCGCAAGACTGATTAAGCGTTGTAACGACTTTGGCGCGGGCGGTGTATCTGTTGCTATTGGCGAACTGGCAGCCGGATTGGAAATTGATCTGAATAAAGTGCCCAAGAAGTATGAAGGTCTGGATGGTACTGAGCTGGCAATCAGTGAGTCCCAGGAAAGAATGGCAGTCGTAGTAGAAGCAAAGGATGCCCCTCGTTTCTGCGAACTGGCGGACAGCGAAAACCTGGAGGCTACCATTGTGGCGGAAGTAAAGGCGGAACCCAGACTGGTAATGCATTGGAATGGCAAGAATATCGTTTCTATTTCCAGAGAGTTCTTGGATTCCAATGGTGCGGAAAAGCATATCAATATTACTCCTGCTGCACCTCAGGCGTTTGCAAGAGAAGTCAAGGGATCTTTCAGCGAGAACTATCGTGCATTGGCAGCAGACTTGAATGTATGCTCCAAGCGGGGTCTGTCTGAGCGTTTCGACTCTACCATTGGCGCCGGCACGGTATTGATGCCTTTCGGCGGCAAGAGACAGCGTACGCCTATCCAGGCAATGGTTAATAAGGTTTCCGCAGAAAAGAAAGACACCATGACCTGCTCTTTGATGAGCTGGGGCTACAACCCTTACATTGCAGAAAAGAGCCCTTATCATAGCGCATATCTGGCAGTGGTGGAATCTGTTTCCAAGCTGATTGCGACTGGTGCAAAGTTTGAGGATGTTTATCTGACATTCCAGGAATATTTTGAAAAGCCCATGCAGGACGGCAAGCGTTGGGGCAAGCCTATGTCTGCGCTGTTGGGCGCGTTTATGGCACAGAAGGAACTGGAGATTGCCGCCATCGGCGGTAAAGACTCTATGAGTGGTACTTTCGAACATATTGATGTACCCCCTACATTGGTTTCTTTCGCCGTAACTACAGAAAACATCAACCATATTGTATCTCCGGAATTTAAGGAAGCTGGTCATCAGGTAGTGCTGCTGGCACCTGCATATGATGAAACTGGTCTGCCTGTGGCAGAAAGCCTGAAGGCAGTTTACGCAAACGTAAATAACCTGATGCGTGCTGGTGTGGTTTGCGCTGCGTATACCCCTACCTTTGGCGGTATTGCAGAAGCAGTGCTGAAGATGACTATGGGAAATGGCATTGGTTTTCAGTTTGCCGATGATGTAACCATTGCGCAGCTCTTTGGTTATGCTTATGGCGCATTCGTACTGGAAGTGAATGCTCCTGTAGAAGGTGCTGCTGTACTGGGCACGACCACCGCAGAAGAAACCATTTCTCTGGGGAAAGAAGTGCTGGCAATGGCGGAACTGGAACAGCTGTATGAAGATAAGCTGGAAAAGATTTTCCCCTGCAATATTCCTACAGCAAAGGAAGAAATTCCGACTTTCAACTATCATACAGATAAAAAGTTCCAGGCAAGCGTTTCTTTCGCAAAACCCAAATTCCTGATTCCTGTATTCCCCGGCACGAACTGTGAGTATGATTCTGCAAAAGCGGTAGAGCGTGCTGGCGGTGATGCAGAAATTTTCGTGATCCGTAACTTGACTGCTTCCGCCATTGCAGAGTCTATAGAAAAATTTGCACAGGAACTGAAAAAGAGCCAGGTAGTATTTATTCCCGGCGGTTTCTCCGGCGGTGATGAGCCGGACGGTTCCGGTAAGTTTATTACGGCATTCTTCCGTAATCCGGAAATCAAGGACGCAGTAGCGGAACTGTTGGAAAAACGGGATGGCTTAATGTGTGGTATTTGTAACGGTTTCCAGGCGCTGATTAAGCTGGGTCTGGTACCTTACGGCAAGATTATGGATATGGATGAAACTTGTCCTACTTTGTCCTTTAATACCATTGGTCGTCACCAGTCTAAGCTGGTACGCACCCGCGTAGCTTCCAACAATTCTCCTTGGCTGCAGGGTGTAAATGTAGGCGATATCATTACCGTTCCCATTTCTCATGGTGAAGGCAGACTGCTGGCAAGTGACGAATTGATTCAGAAGTTGGCAAAGAATGGTCAGATTATAACTCAGTATGTGGATGAAAATGACCAGCCTACCAATGACATTCAGTTCAACCCCAATGGTTCCCTGTATGCTATTGAAGGACTTGTTTCTCCCGATGGTCGTGTATTAGGTAAGATGGGTCACTCTGAGCGTGTAGGCGCTGGACTGTATCAGAATGTACCTGGTAACTTCGATATGAAGCTGTTCGAATCCGCAGTAAAGTATTATAAATAAGTAAAACCACAGAGCTTGCATAGAAAGCACATCCGATAGGAACCGCTTCCTAAGAGAACAAAAATAGCCGGAATCCCAGTGAAAAATAGGGAACCGGCTATTTTTCAGCGTATTTTTTAGAAAAGCAGCCGGTGCAGTTTCCTTTCAAGGAGTGAAGCAGAAATGGTTTTTAAAGAAATATCAGCTTTATGGTTGCTTTGTTATCAATACTTGAACTAAGCAGACGGTAAGGCTATACTGAAAGCAAAGGAACGTACGGAAAAAGAAGAGGGAGGCGGTAGGATGAAAAGCTGTTGGATTTTTCTTATTTTGGCAATCTTTTGTGCCATTTACGCAGAAGATATTGACCGTGCCCTGAAGGGAAATCAGCAAGTGAAAAAAGTCGTTCTTGTAACTGCAGCAGGGACTTTTTTGGTTTCTTTGCTCGCCATTGCCGCAACACTTTTTTTGTAAATGAGTCTATTTTCAAGAGAGCGACCTCCCATAGGGGTCGCTTTTTTATTATAAGAGAATAGCAACATAAATAAATTGCCTCAAATGCCTGTTTTTCAGAAAGAAAGGGAAAAACGGGGTTGTTATTTTTGTTATTTTTCGATATAATCACATGGAATATGTGATAAAATGGGGAATTTTAAGAAAGCAGGGGCACAGTATGGTTTTCAGCAGTATTGTATTTTTATTGTTTTTTTTGCCGTCACTTTTGGCGGTTTATTTTTTGGTGCCGAAAAAATACAGAGAAGTGAGAAATCTGGTACTATTATTCTTTAGTATCATTTTTTATGCCTGGGGCGGACTGCGTTATTTGTGGCTGTTATTACTATCTGTATTGGTGAACTATATCTGCGGTTTGTTTGCAGCGGAGGGACATAGCCGGAAGGTACGTACTATTGCTGTTTGGACAGCCGCCATAGTGGGAATTGGTCTGTTGGGTTGGTATAAGTATGCGGGATTTTTTGCCACTACCATCAATCAGATAGGCATTTCTGTGCCTATTCCCAAAGTGGTTTTACCTATCGGCATTTCTTTTTTCACCTTCCAAGGGCTTAGCTATGTCATTGATGTATACCGCTCTGATGTACCGGTACAGAAAAATCCTTTTGCGGTTGCGTTATATGTAATTTTATTTCCACAGCTGGTAGCGGGACCCATTGTGCGGTATACCACAGTGGCGGAAGAAATTTACAGCCGGAAAGAAAACCTCACGGATTTTGCCGATGGTACGGTGCGCTTCATTTTAGGTTTAGGTAAAAAAATGCTTTTAGCCAATTCCATGGCAGAAGTGGCAGATGCAGTTTTTGCCCTGCCTACGGAGGGACTCTCTGTCTCTTTGGCATGGCTGGGTGTACTTGCCTATACCTTTCAGATCTATTTTGACTTTTCCGCTTATTCCGATATGGCCATTGGCTTAGGGCGGATGTTTGGCTTTCATTTCTTAGAAAATTTCAACTATCCCTATATTTCTAAAACAGTGACAGAATTTTGGCGCAGATGGCATATTTCCCTTTCTACTTGGTTTCGGGATTATGTGTATATTCCTTTGGGCGGGAACCGAAAAGGCTTGGCAAAACAGATCCGTAATATCATTGTGGTGTGGTTTTTGACAGGATTTTGGCATGGCGCGGCATGGACCTTTATTGCCTGGGGACTTTGGTTTTGCATACTTCTGTTAGGCGAGAAATTTATTTGGAAAAATGCACTGGAAAAACTGCCGGATGCTTTCGGACATCTTTATACCATACTGGCAGTGATCATTGGATGGGTATTTTTCCGGTCTGTATCCATGACCAATGCGGTGGCATATCTCGGCGTGATGTTTTCTTTTGGCAATGGACATCCTCTTTGGTGTAAAGATACAGTATATTACCTGCTGGAGTATGGCGTATACTTTATCCTTTGTATTCTGGGCAGTTTTCCTTGGTGGCAGGTGCCGGCACAAAAATTACAAGAAAAAAAGAATTCTTTTTATGCTTCCGTATTGCGCATTTGGACACCAAAAATATTTGCCTTTGCGATTTTATTTTTGTCCTATATGAAATTAGCTACAGGTAGTTTTAACCCCTTTATTTATTTTCAGTTTTAGGAGGTGCAGGAAGTGGAAGAAAAAATGGAACGTATTGCACGAATCATGGTCATCCTTTTCTTTTCCCTGTTTCTGTTTGGAAATTTGATTGCATTTTTCCTACAGGAAGAGAAAACCTACTCCTATTATGAAAATCGGAATTTGGCAAAACTGCCGGAAGCCTCGAAAGAGACCCTGTCCAATGGTCAGTGGGGCAGTGATATGGAATCTTATTTGGTGGATCATACAACGGCAAGAGAGATCATGCTGACTGCGGATACATGGATTGATTTAAATGTGTTATATCGTCCGGTAGTGAATGATGTCGTGGTGGGAGAAAACTGTCTGCTGCCTTATTTACCTGATTGGATGGAGGATACAAGCACTATTTCTGAAGATGTGGCGGAAATTACAGCGAATTTGTCTTCCGTTGATACTTTGGTATCCAGTTATGGCGGGCAATACTATTATGTGGCAGTCCCCTGTCAGTATGTGTGCCATCAGAAAGACTATCCTTGGTATCTGAATAACCGTGCGGAGTATACAGCGGAAAGTGTGGAGCAGCTAACGAAGGTATTGGGAGATGCCGGTATATCTTTTGTGGATATCGGGGTGAGTTATGCGCAAAGAGACTGGGATCCCAGCCTTTCTTCTGCGGTAGATAACCATTACAGCATAGAAGGTGCTTATTTGACCTATCAAACCATTATGGAACGGATTTGTAATGATAGAAAGCAGGAACTTCCCCTGCTGGAGGAAGGAAACTATACCATTACAGAATTACCCAATCCCTATCTTGGTTCTCGTATGCGGAAGCTATTGGATTTATGGTCCTCTGATGAGCGGTTAAAGATTCTCACGCCAAAGGAAGAAATTCCTTTTACCCGCTTGAACGGTGGTACGGAAGAGGGATCTTATTTATATCGCTTGCCGGAAACGGAGGAGGAAGATGTGCTTTATTCCGTTTATATGGGCGGAGATCAACCATTTACAGTGATTGATACCCATAGACCGGAATTGCCCAGCATATTGGTTTATGGAGATAGTTTTACAAATGCCGCCGAAAGCCTGCTGTATTATGGGTTTGATAAAATGTATTCTTTTGATTTTCGCTATTATCATGAGAAATCTTTAGGCGAAGTCATCATGCAATATCAGCCCGATGTGGTGGTTTGTATCCGAGATTATGAAGCATTGCTGTCCACTGATAGCAATGGATGTGGCGTCGAATAATCTTTTTATCAATTCCCAGCAGAAAAAAATAGGCATCTTATTTTATTTCTCACGAATATTGTTCTGTTCAGATCAAATAAAATTGGACATTTCACGACATAAGAAATGTGGCAAAAAATGTTGTAATTTTGTCTTAAAAACGATAGAATAAGGATGCGTTTCATAGCAACGGTAAATTTTATTATTTTTCCGCGATGCAGGCGGATAGAAAGATGAGGTTTTTTCATATGGACAGTTTAAGTTTTGCATTTAATGCGATTGCGCCTACATTTACCATTGTATTAGTCGGTATTTTGATGCGCAAAATGGGTTACCTAAACGAGGAGTTTATTAAAAAGGGAAATAAGTTATGTTTTTCTTTTTTCTTGCCGGCATTGGTTTTCTTTAATATTTATGAAGCTGGCTCGGTAGAGAAAGACTATATCAGAGTTATCATTTATACAGTTATTTTGACATTTTTATTGATTGGTCTTTTTCTTTTTCTAGTACCGAAATTCGTAAAGGATAAGCGGAAAATCAGTGTTATGATTCAATCCATGTACCGTGGAAACTTTATGCTTTACGGGATTGGATTTTCTCAGGCTTTGGGTGGGGATGTATGCGTTGCATATGCAACGAGTATGATGGCAGTAACATTGCCTATTTTAAACGTAGTCGGCATTTTCGTTTATGCGTACTTCTCTGATACAAAGGAAAAACCGGATATGAAAAAAGCGGCATTGGATGCAATTAAGATGCCCATTTTGTGGGGTATTATTTTAGGCTTGGTATTCCATGAGGTTTCTATCCAAATTCCAGACTTCCTGTATACAGCAGGCAAGGATATCTCTAAAATTGCAACACCGCTGTCATTCCTGTTTTTGGGCGGTCAGTTCCAGTTTAGTTCTTCCAAGAAGCATGCAAAACTCATTGCAGTGGCAACTCTGGCGAAATTGATTTTAGTACCTCTTCCGTTTTTGTGGTTTGGTATTTCTGTTTTGCATATTACCGGCATTCAGCTGATTCCTCTGCTGATTTACTTAGCGGCACCCAGTGCTATTACGAACTATCAGCTGGCAGCGCAATTTGACGCAGATGCTGAATTAGCAGGTGAGCTTTTAGTATATACCATGGCATTTTCTGCATTGAGTATGTTCCTGTTAGTTGGGGGATTACATGCAATGTCTTTCATTTAAAAATAAAAAAGATGGAGCAGTTAAGGGCTTCTTCATAAGAAAATAAATATTGCGGGAATCTCTTACAACACAAAAGATTCCCGCAATTTTGTTTTTGTCGGAATTGTTTTCTTATGAAGATAGCCGTCGCAATTCTCCTTAAGAAATCAAAAGAAAGAAAAATAATGTTTTCTTAAGGGGAGATTGCTGTTGCTCCATCTTTTTTTAATTTTCCTGATATGCGCTGTCGTCTACTTCTGTTGCGTCCAGCAGCTTTACTTCCGGATGTTTCTGCATGAAATTGTTCAAGGTATATTGGTTTGCGAACAAAAGGACAGGGCGTTCATAATGGTCATATGCCATGGCGCTGCGGGCAACCAGCATTTCCTTAATATCTTCTTCTTTCAGATCCTGCATAGGTGCAATCCATTTTGCCACGCTGAAGTCCAAAGGCTCCATACGAATTTCAGAGTTGTATTCGTTATGCAGGCGGTATTCAAAAACTTCAAACTGTAATTGACCAACGGCACCCAGAATGACATCGTTAAATTCGTTGTGATATACCTGAATTGCGCCTTCCTGTGCCAGCTGCTGTACGCCTTTTTGGAATTGTTTCGCTTTCAGGCTGTTAACCGGACGAACACGGCAGAAAAGTTCCGGAGGAAAGGTAGGAAGGGGTTCGAAGAACAATTTCTCCTTCCGATCTGTCAAAGTGTCACCTATCTGGTAGTTGCCGCTGTCGTAAATGCCGATAATATCTCCGGCAATGGCGGTTTCTACGGTTTCCCGTTCATTTGCCATCAACTGTGTAGACTGGCTCAGCTTCATGGATTTTCCGGTACGGGAAAGGGTGACACTCATACCACGCTCAAAAGTGCCGGAACAAATCCGGAAAAATGCCAAACGATCCCGGTGTGCAGGGTTCATATTTGCCTGAATTTTGAAAATAAAACCGCTGAAAAATTCATCCGTGGGATTCACTTCACCAGTTGTGGTTTTTCTAGGACCGGGAGCTGGTGCCCACTGGAGGAAATGTTCCAAGAAACAGGTTACACCAAAGTCTGCCAGTGCAGAACCAAAAAACACAGGAGACAGTTTGCCTGCTTTGATAGCATCCAGATCAAAAGGATTTCCGGCGCCATCCAATAATTCCATTTCTTCCCGCAAAATATCCAGGTTTGCCTGAGAAATGACACCTTCTAACGTATCACCAAAGACACCGTTGGCGCCTAATTCAATGACGGTATCTTTTTTACGGTAAAGGTAAACTTTATTTTCTAAACGATCATAAATCCCTTCAAAGGTTAAACCGTTGCCAATGGGCCAGGTGACAGCAGTAGAAGGCAGACCCAGGGCATCTTCTAGGTCACTCATACATTCCAAAGGGTCTTTGCTCTGGCGGTCCAGTTTATTGATGAACGTAAAGACAGGAATCTTACGCATGCTGCAAACTTTAAATAATTTTACTGTCTGGGCTTCCACGCCTTTTGCAGCGTCAATGACCATAACAGCACTGTCTACAGAAGTTAAAATACGGTAAGTATCTTCACCGAAGTCATTATGACCGGGTGTGTCCATGATAGACACCATTTTGCCTTCATATTCAAACTGCATAACAGAGGAGGTTACAGAGATGCCTCTTTGCTTTTCGATTTCCATCCAGTCACTTTTCGCAAATTTTGCGTTTCTTCTTGCTTTGACAGTACCTGCTTCTCGAATCGCGCCGCCGTGAAGCAGTAATTTTTCTGTTAATGTGGTTTTACCAGCATCGGGGTGAGAGATAATGCCAAAAATGCGGCGTTTTTGTATTTCTTCCGAACGAGTTGCCATATTTTCTGATCCTTTCTGTATGATATATCGTTTTCACAGTATTCCTGTGTTTCTATTTTTTCTCAATCTTTTTTATCATACCACAAAATCCTATAAAAATAAAATAAAAATTCACTTTTTCCCAAAAGATGGGAAGAAGCAGAAAAAACATTGACGGACTTGTCTATGGTGGGTATAATAAGAACTGAAAAGAGCAGTGCAGTGTATTTGTGTGAAATACAGTCTGCTCTTCAGAAAAATAACAATGAAATGTTTGAAATGGAGGTAATTACAATGAAAATTACAAGCACTCCCAAGGCTCCCAATGCAGTAGGTCCTTACAGCCAGGCTATCGCAGCAAATGGTTTCCTGTTCACTTCCGGTCAGGTTGGTATCAATCCCGCAACCAGCAAAATCGAAGGTACAACCATCGCTGAACAGACCGAACAGGTTATGCAGAACCTGAAGGCAGTTCTGGAAGCAAACGGTTTGGACTTCAGCGCAGCTGTAAAGACAACTTGCTTCCTGGCAAACATCGAAGATTTCGGTGCTTTCAACGAAGTATACGGTAAGTATTTCACTGGTAAGCCCGCTCGTTCTTGCTTCGCAGTAAAGGATCTGCCTATGGGCGCATTGGTTGAGGTTGAAGTTGTTGCTGTAATGGAATAATTTTCCACATCGCAAATAGGATAATCAAAAGCATCTACCTTATGTAGATGCTTTTTTCATATAAAAAATGGCTCCTGCCAAAACAAGAGCCGAAAAATATTATGATTTTTTTTGTAAATTACGCAGATGGAGATAAACAGTGTTTTTGGAAATTCCCAACTGTTCACCGACAAAAGGCACTGCGTTTTTTAATTGGAAAATACCTCTTTGATACAGCAGGTTAACAATTTCTTTATTACGGTTAGAAGGCAGTATTGTTCCATTGGTGTATACCTGCTGTTTAATTTCTTCCAGGGATGCCAAAATTACTTCTTCGCTGTCGCTGGCGAATGTTTCCGGCAGATGCAGGTCGTGGGTTTCCGATGTGCCGGGCAGCATCATTTGCATCAGTTCGCATAAAGGCGTGGAAAGGAAAAAATTGATGCAGAACAGACCGATAATGCGGTGGTTTTCTCCGAAAATAGCGGAGGTAGAGGCTTTGACCTGTTCTCCTTTTCTGTTTTTGGTAAAGTAAGTCACATAATTCAGTCCGGGCTCTGCCAGCATGCGTTGTAAAATTGCCAAAGTGGCATCGGTAATGGGAGAGCCTTTTTGTCTTCCGGAATGCTGTCCATTGATAATTTTTATCACAGAGTGATCCAGATCTTCCAGAGAGTGAATGACAACCTCGCAACTGTTGCTGAAAAAATCCGACATGCCTTCTGCAATGGCGATAGTAGATTGTAAAATTTGCCGGTCTGCATCAGATAATACAATATGATAATTCTTCACAGAAAAAACTCCTTTTCATTAAAAATGTGTTCTTAATTGAAAGTATAATCGTTTTTTTCAGGGATACAAGAAAAAGATGCATCGTTTTCAAAAAAATACAATTTGTATGAGTAGACATAGTAATTTGGATTTGTCAAAAAATGTATTTTGTGATACGATGGTGTGCGGAAAAATGAGAAATGAAGAAAGGGACAAAAGATGGTTACTTCACTATTAACAATGATTATTTTAGCAATACCCGGATTTTTGATGCGGAAAAAAGAAATGATTTCCAAAGAGCAAATTGATGGCGTTGGAAAAATTTTGATGAATTATCTCTGGCCCGGTATGGTTTTGCAGGCAATGCTCTCTGTAGAAGCGGAACCGTCTGTACTGACAGAGATTCAAGTGATCGTGATTGCGGCCATTGCGTTCCATATTGGTACCCTGATTTTTGGCTGGTTTTATGCGAAGAATCGCCGCTTAATGGCTGGTCAGGCGCCGGCATTGGCGGTATGTATGGCATTTTCCAATACAGGACTGTTGGGCATGCCCATTGTCAATTCGTTATTTGGTGCAAAAGCGCTGATGTTGGCATCTTTTGTAGAATTGGTAAATGACTGTTTGTTATTTACAGTAGGAATCAGCTTTTTACGCGGTGAAAAAGAACGGAAAGAGCCCTTTCACTGGAAGCAAATTCTTTCTCCGGGATTAGTCAGCGTGGTGGTAGGCGCCATTCTTTTTGTATTACAGTTGGATTTACCGGAGGTATTCCTGCGTGTGATAGACTATGCCGGCAATGCCTGCACAGCCATTGCTATGTTTACCATTGGCGGACAAATTGCGGAGATTAAATTGGACCGCGTGATCCGTAAAAAATCACTTTACGAGTACAGTGTGATCCGTTTGATCATGATTCCCCTGGTTGTTTGTGTATTATGTTTGGTATTTTTGCGCCAGTACCGTTTGGTTTCTACGGTTTTGGTGGTTATGCTTGCTATGCCGCCGGCGGCAGTACTGCCTATTTTGATTGCGCAGTATGACCAGGATTATGTGATTGCAACGGAATTGATTATGATGAGTGTAGTAGGCTGTGTGTTTACCATTCCGCTGTGGAGTATAGTCACAGGCATTTTATTTTAATATTATCATAAAAGAAAAGACCTGAACAAAAAGCGTTCAGGTCTTATTTTTATGGTAAATGCAGGGATTATCCATCTTTGCCGGTCCAAAGCAGCAAAGTACCGCTTTCCAAACTCTGCCTGGAAAGGATGGCGCGTTGATTAGAACTACCCTTAAATTGCAGTTCTAAAGAACGTAAAGACTCGATAAATGGTCCATCTACCAGCACATCGGTTTCTTTTAAAAGGGCTATACGCTGAGGATCATTTTCCGCCAGAAGCGCTTCCCAGGTATATCCGGTGTAAGTCCAAACGGAAAGCCCTTTTTCGTGAATGGCTTTTGCCAGACAAGCGCAGGCTTCTGCCTGCTCCATGGGGTCACCGCCGGAAAGGGTAATGCCATCCAGCAGAGGATTATCCCGTACAGCTGCCAGAATATCCTCCGTATCGGTCCAAAATCCGCCGGAAAAGTCATGCGTTTGAGGGTTGTGGCAGTTGGGACAGTGATGCCTGCACCCTTGGGTAAATACTGTCAAGCGAAAGCCAGGACCATCCACAATGGAATCGGTTAAAACACCGTTGATTTTGATTCTCATGCTTCCGCTTCCTTTTCGTCATAATGCTTCAGTACCACTTCATTGACCAAAGAATGTTTTACACGGTCCCGCACTTCCGCGCGTTTTGCATCGTTAAAGCGGTCCAGAGTACCTACCAGATATCCTGTGATACGGCGAATCCGTTCAAAACCGACTTCGCCATCGGTCTCTTTCCGTCCGCACTTGGGGCAAGTATCTCCGATAATGCCGTTATAACCGCAGACAGGATCTCTGTCCACAGGATGGTTAATGGAACCATAACCTACACCTTGTTCTTTCATGTAACGAATGACTTTTTCAAAAGCGTCCAGGTTCGCGCTGGGATCGCCGTCCAGTTCGATATAGGTAATATGCCCGCCATTGGTCAGAGCATGGTAGGGTGCTTCCAAAGCAATTTTTTTATAAGCGCTGATAGGGAAGTAAACGGGAATGTGGAAACTGTTGGTGTAGTATTCCCGGTCGGTAATGCCTTCAATAGAGCCGAATCTTGCGCAGTCCATTTTTACAAATCTGCCGCTTAGACCCTCCGCGGGAGTTGCCAGCAAAGAAAAGTTCAGCCCTGTTTTTTCGGACCACTCATCGGTGCGTTTGCGCATATGGGTGATGATATCAATGCCCAGATTCTGTGCGACTTCACTTTCGCCATGATGTACACCCAACAGTGCTTTCAAGCATTCAGCCAAACCGATAAAACCAATACTGAGGGTGCCATGTTTCAATACTTCTCGGACTTCATCGTTATAAGAAAGTTTTTCACTGTCTATCCAAACACCTTGACCCATTAAGAAAGGATAATTATGTACTTTCTTGCTCGCCTGGATCTCAAAACGTTCCAAAAGCTGATTTGCAACTAAATCTATTTTCCGATCCAGTTCATGGAAGAACCAATCAATATTTTTATTGGCTAAAATACCCAGTCTGGGCAGGTTAATGGTGGTAAAACTTAAGTTGCCTCTGCCATAAGTAACTT
>CALWKY010000024.1 GCA_944381395.1 uncultured Lachnospiraceae bacterium | reverse complement strand
GGTGATGAGACTGCGAATATCAATCTGCAGGAAGGTACTGTGGAAGTTACCACGGATGGTACTGCTATCAATTTGGATTTCAAAGGCGCTGACGCAGAAGTGCCTGCAGGTAAAGTATGGACTATGACTATGCAGGGCATGCCGATGAACGCAAACCTGGATAAGAACTCTACTTTGACTGTAAATGGCGACAGATTCCAGGTAGCAAAGAATGCAGCATTGACCAATAGCGGCAAAATCGTTGTAAACACCATGATGATCATCAGCTCTGAAGGTGAAGTAACAGGCGGCGGTTCTATTACCGTGAATGAAGACGGCAAACTGGAAATCAAGAAAGGCACGGACAGCGAAGGTTTCCTGGGCGTAGATGTAAACAACTATGGTGTTGTTGCATTTGATGGTACAGATGCCGATTCTATTCAGGGTACAATCGATATAAAAGAAGATGGTGTAGTATATAGCGATGCAAATATCGGAAGCAGCATTTCCAGAAATAGAGCATATGCAGAAAGCAGTAAATATGCGCCTTATGATGTAGCAACTGGTACTACAACAGAAAAGGAATATGAGTATGCTTATGTTTACCACAAAGTAAATTCTGGTAACAGCTCTTCCAGCAGCTCTTCTTCCAGCAAGAATTCTTATGATATTGATATAGAAAAGACAGAAAACGGTTCTGTTTCTACGAATAAGGACAGCGCTAAGAAAGACAGCACAGTAACGATCACAGTAAAACCGGATGAAGGTTATGTACTGGATTCTATCAAAGTAACAGACAAAGATGGCGATAAGGTAAAAGTAACCGAAAAGAGCGAAGGCAAGTATACCTTTGAAATGCCTAAGAGCAAAGTAACTGTTGAAGCTGTATTCGTAGAAGAAGAAAAAGAACCCGTTGCTCCTGAAATGCCTTTCGTAGACGTAGCAGAAAATGATTACTACTATGATGCAGTTTTGTGGGCAATTACCGAAGGCGTAACCGGCGGTACCAGCGCAACTACTTTCAGCCCTGAAATGATCTGCAACCGCGCACAGATGGTAACCTTCCTGTGGTCTGCAGCAGGCTCTCCTAAGGTAGAAGGCACCATGCCTTTCACCGATGTAGCGGCTGATGCATATTACTATGATGCAGTTCTGTGGGCAGTAAGCGAAGGTGTAACCGGCGGTACCAGCGCAACCACTTTCAGCCCTGACCAGGTTTGCACCCGTGCGCAGATGGCAACCTTCCTGTGGAACAGCTTTGGTTCTCCTGTTGTAAACTATCTGAATCCTTTTACAGATGTAACAGTAGGTGACTATTACTACAACGCAGTAATGTGGGCAGTAAGCGAAGGCATTACCGGTGGCACCAGTGCTACCACTTATAGCCCTGACGCACTTTGCCAGCGCTGCCAGATTATCACTTTCTTGTATCATGCATATGGTGATGCAGAATAAGGCATAAATTGATAAAGAATACCACAGAGAAATCTCCTCTGGGCGGTACTTTCTAAAAAGATAAGTATAGCCGGAATCCTTTTCGTCGGGTTCCGGCTATTACTTTTTTACTGCATATTTTTTTATAGACAGCAGTGGAGAAAAAAATTCTGGGTCTGCTTCATCAAAAAATAAAACCGGACGAATTCTGCAAAGAAGATTTTCAGTTTTTTTTTATGTGTATTTTATGGGAAAGGAAGCCATAGCAGTTCTTTTTTCAGAGATCAAACGAAAAGAAACCATGTTTTTCGTGTAATTTGTTTTTTCCCAGATTCTTTTTTCCCATCGCTGTCAACGTCAGGGGAATATTTTTCCTGATTGCCATGATAATAAAATCCATAAAAAATTCACCTTTATTTTATGAAACTAGCATAAGAAAAGAAAAAAGATTGTCTGGAAATGACGATAATAAAATACTATTGTAATCATGACAAAAAATCTGTATGCTATGGATAAGGGGAAATCTTTTTTTCAGATACCTGAGAAATCGTGGAATGAGAAAGGGCGTGACCGTATGAAACAGAAAGTATTATCCATTCTTCTTTGTACCAGCATGATTTTGGCAGTGACGCCGGCTGTTTATGGGGCAGAAACGGTGACAGCGGCGGAAGAAACCAATATTGCCGCGGCAGAAATCACAACCATGCCTTTTACGGATGTACCGTATTATTTTGCAGACGCGGCTTTGTGGGCTTACAGCGCGGGAATCGCCAATGGCACCAGCGCAACCACTTTCAGCCCTACCATGGCTTGCAGCCGTGGGCAGATGGTGACGTTCCTGTGGAAACTGGCAGGCGCACCCGCAGTGGAGGGAGAAATGCCTTTTTGGGATGTGCCGGAAAATGTATACTACTATGATGCAGTGCTGTGGGCAGCGCAGGAGGGGATTGCAGGCGGTACAGGTCCTGACATTTTCAGCCCAGATGCCACTTGCAGCCGTGGGCAGATGGTGACGTTCCTGTGGAATATAGCAGGCAGGCCGGAAGTGGACATGGAAAATCCTTTTATCGATATTTCTCCAGAGGATGATTGCTATGAAGCGGCTCTGTGGGCAGTGCAGGAGGGCATTACTGCGGGCACCAGCACCATTACCTTTGGTCCCCAGGATCTTTGCCAGCGTTGGCAGGTAATTACCTTCTTGTATCAGATGGAGCAATAACATAATAACATAATAAAATACACAGAAGATTCCCGAGGTTTCGGGAATCTTTTTTTTTATGGCAATGAAAAAACCTGCTTCTATTAAGGGCTTCTTCATCAGAAAATAAAAACAGGTGAAATTCTTCGGACAGTAAGAGGTTCACCTGTTTTTTTATTGATATTATAAACGAAAATTCCCTTATAACTTCCCATAGGTTTTTATAAAACCCCGTAAAAACGGATGCAATAAAGGTTATTTGCATCTCGCTGCCTATTTGTATCTCCGTATAAAATTATTCTGTAAGTCTGGGCGTCATTTTGGCACCACAGAAATTGTATCCGAACATTCTGTTATGGGAGGATTAAACGCTTGATTTTTTGCATTTGCTGCGCTGCGGAGAAAAGACAGAGTTGGTACTGCAAACAGCAGGTTTATCAACTTTTTTTGAATTGGACAGAGTTTTTGTTTTTCCTCTAATATCAGTTTTTCACTCCATAACATGCTTTGCGTTAAAAACATTTATGGTCAGAGATACCGTTCCTTTCCGGAAGTTCTGCGCCGGGAAAAAGAACCGCGAAAGTTTCATAGCAAGCATAGGAAAAAAAGGTATCTTTTCTGTAAAAATGCGCCGCGTTTTTGTTTGCTGTGTTACAAACTGGAAGTTATCTTCGTGTATAAATCAAATCTACCATGCCGTTATAGGATTGTGTATGCAGCAATCTTAATTTTATTTCATCCTTTCCGTTTTCAAAAAGTCGAATGCCGGAGCCTAAAAGTGTCGGAATTACAGTTATATCATAATAATCAATGAAATCTTCCTTTACTAACTGTTGAATCACATGAGCTCCGCCGCATATCCAAACATCTTTTCCGTTTTCTTCTTTCCGTTTTTTTACCAAATCAATAGGATTTTTGTTTACAAATCGTATCTTTTCAGAGGAAGGATACGCGTGATGTGTAATAACATAAGTTGTGAAGTCGTTATATACCCATTCCCTGAAAGAAAGTTCAGCAGCAACTTGATGATAAGTATTCCAACCCATTACAATTGTATCAATGGTCTTTGCAAACTCGGAATAAGTATCAATATTCTCATCATCATTTCCATGTCCATTCAGCCAATCAACGCCGCCCTTACTATCTGCAATATATCCGTCAAGACTCATCGCTATAAATAAACTTATTTTTCTCATGCCTCTGTATCTCTCCAAATTTCAGTTTTCATATCCTATACATTTTACGATCAAGCTGTAAATTTTTCTATCTTTCTGGTCAGCAGCACAGCTGTTTATACTCGTCAATGGTAAAGATGAATAGGCTTTACCCACTGTTGCTCAGTACAAACGCCGCTGCTTGCATGGAGATCAAAA
This sequence comes from uncultured Lachnospiraceae bacterium, assembly GCA_944381395.1. GTDB lineage: Bacteria > Bacillota > Clostridia > Lachnospirales > Anaerotignaceae > CALWRB01. The sequence continues at coordinate 7,793 of CALWKY010000024.1, read as the reverse complement.
GGAGGAAAGCGGCAAGGGTTTCAAAACTATGGTATTATTTGCGTCTGTTTATACTGTTTTATGCCGCTATAAAAATAAGGGCACCATTTTGCCTTCCAGTAATTTAACAGGCAAAACGCCAATATTTTCAACGATTTTAACTGTGGAGTGTTTTTCGAAAATTCCAAAAACAAATTTGATTTTTTATTTGTGTTATTTTTTTACGAAACCGGCAGTGGCAGTTTCCCTTAAGAAATCATACATAATGCTTTCTAAAAGGAAAGACTGCCTTGAAAAGCAGTCTTTCGTTGATTTTTATTTATGCTTTGGGCTGGGGGATATAGCCGTCATCTGCAAAATGTTTCAGATAACTGTAAATCAAATCCCGATTGACAGGAGGACAGCTTACGCCAGTACCGCTTAAAAGGGTATCTGCATTTTTGGTGGAATACAGCGGCTGGTCGCAGCTATAACGCTCCAGCAGACCTACACCCATAGCGCCGTCAGCCGTAAACAGGCAGGAAAGGATGCGCAGTACATTGTCTGTAGGGCTTTCTACCAGCTGTTCACACCATTCGCCGTAGTCTAACAGTTTTACATCATAGCCTAACTCCTGCATTACCTTGGTAATGTCACGGATAGACATAAGATGGTGGTTCAGCAGGTTAAAGCCATGGTTTATGGAAGCAGACTGGAACGCAATGGCAACAATGGCTTCTGCCACAAAGTCTACGGGTGTCAGGTGCAGTTTTATATCTGTATCCGGTGCGCTGCCCATCTGGATAGAGCCAACCAAAGAACGGCTGACCAAATCTTCCAGCTTCCAGATACCAGTCTCCAACGTACCAGTAATGTCGCCAGGACGGTAGATAGAAGCTTTTACACCCCGTTCTCTGGCAATCTGTACCAGATGTTCTGCCACCCACTTGGTTTCGGAATAGCCCAGGAAATAACCCTCTGAAGAATGCAGCGGGTCATCTTCCAAAGATTCCCTGCCAAAGTGGCTGGGATTATCATAGGCACTGTAAGAAGATACATAATGGAAATATTTTGCCCTGCCTTCGCAAGCGAAACGGATCGCTTCCGCCGTACCTGTTACATTAACTGGTTTCATCCGTTCATAAGGGAATACAAAGTTTAAGATCGCACCATTGTGGATCACCAATTCTGTTTCTTTGGCAGCCATTGCCCAATCTTCGTCACTCATACCCAAATGAGGCTTGCTCAGATCACCACAGATGGGAAGAATACGGGTTTCAAAAGCATCATCCCAGGTATGGTAGTTTTTCATATTATTGCGGATACGGTCCATGGCTTTTTCCGGAGAAATGGCACGGGCATGGCAGTAAACAACGGCATCCGGCTTCCGGTTTAAGATGGCACGGACCAAATATGCGCCTAAGAAGCCTGTTGCGCCGGTCAGGAAAATTTTGGTGCATTCTTCCGGTTTCTGATTATACGCGGAAACGGGACGAATGGCTTCATCCAATACACATTCTGCGGGCAAATCCACTTTATGCTCTTTGATTTCGCCTCTTAAGAATTTGCCCAAATAATCCGCGATGCCGGAAATGGTAGGATTTACCGCGATTTCTCTTAAGTCTGTTTCTTTGCCTAAGCGCTGCTCAATATCACAAACCAATTCCATCAGGCGTAAAGAGTCACCGCCCATTTCCAGGAAGTTATCATCATCAGAGAATTGATCGACCGGCAGCTGTTTTTGGAATGCTTTGCGCACCAAATTCCGCAGATCAGAGTCACTGGATTGTGCCGTAATGGCAGTCTGGTCTTGTTCCTCCGCTTTTGCACTGTTTTTATTGGTGCCGATGGTACTAAATAAAACAGAAAGCATGCCTTTCTGATACAAACGGCGGATTTCCAGTGTTTTCAGCTTGCGGTTATCTGTACGAGGCAGAGTGCCGCGGTTGACAAATACCACATCATGGAAGGAAAAACCAAATCCTTTTGCGATGACACGGTTAATCTGGGCGGCCAATACTTTAAAGTTGCTGCCTTCTACGGCTTCCGCACAGAGAATGGGCTGCTCGCCATTATCACCCTGGATGGAGAAAACGCCCACTGCTTCCAATGAACTGCCCAAACCATGTTCACTTAAAGCCAAGGTAATATCGCCGGGGAAAATATTTTTACCGCTCATGATGATCATTTCTTTGGCGCGGCCGGTCAGATAAAGCTGTCCATCATATAAAATACCCATATCGCCGGTGCGGTAGAATTCTCCTTCATAGCCGGGAATCTGGTAATGGAAACGGGCACTTTCCTCAGGATTCTGCCAGTAACCCTGACAAAGAATGCTGCCGCTGATGGCAACCTCTCCAATTTCATCCGCTGCCGCAGGCGTGCCGTCAGGACGAAGAATGACAATTTGTGTATCTAATGCGGGTTTGCCAACAGAAACAATTTCTTTGCTGCCTTCCGCGCCGTCTGCAACGGGGATAAATTTACCTTCCTGGTAAGCATTCCGGTCAATGCTGATTTTATGGTAGTCCTGATAAGACAAGGTAGCTACGCAGACACATTCGCTCAGCCCATAGCCGGGCGCGAATGCATTCCGGGACAGACCAAAACGGCTGCAGAACTGGTCAATGGTACGGGCATTGATAAACTCAGAGCCATTGATGAGCAGTTCTACATGCTTCAGATCATATTCCTCTGCTTTTTTGGGAGAAACCAGTCTGGAAATGGAGTCATAAGCGGAGTTGGGCGCTGCTGTTACATTGATCTTATAATCGCTCATCACTTTCATCCAAATAGTAGGCTTGGACAAAAATTGAAGGGTGGGAATCATATAAGCAATACCGCTATTGGTCAAAATGGGCATAAAGATACTTACCAGCAAACCAATGTTATGGTAAAAAGGCACCCAGCTGGCCAGATTATACTTGTCACTGTCCAAAATAGGGAAGATATCATTGAGCATTTCGGTGCATTTTACCACATTGCCGTAGGATACCATAACACCTTTTGGCGCTGCGGTAGAACCGGAAGTATACTGCAGATAAATTAAATCATCGGGCGCAAAGGTATGAAAAGGGGTTTCTCCCTTTTTTCTAGGCGGTATTTTATCGGTATAAATCCGTTTCAAAGAGATGGCAGCAAAAAACGCCTGCTTTACCAACTGTTTTTTCGTATTGGCGCCGTTTTCGCTGGTGGCTTCCAAAGCAGCGTTGGAAATCAGGTACTTTGCTTTACAGCTCTTTAATACGGAGATGAAGCGGTCTGTTTTGCTTTGATCCATGGGAGGCGGCAAAACGGTAAAAATTACGCCTGCCAGCATACAGCCGAAAATCGCATAAACGGTGCCCTTATCCTGCATGGAAAAGATAATGGCGCGATCTCCTGCCTTCGCACCCTGTCTTTTTAATTCACAGGCAATATCTGCGGAACGGTCGTATAGTTCTCCCATGGTAATACGATCGTGCAGAAAGGGTTCCTTCTGGCAGTCTAGAAAATCATATACTATCCGCTGGGGATTTGCCTGGGCTGTTGCAAAAAGTTTTTCCAAAATTCCTTGCATGGCGAAAATCCTTTCTTTTGTTTGATAGTTTTGTTTGATAGTTTTGTTTGATAGTGGGATAACATCTGCCGCAAAAAATTGTGGCAGAATGTGAGTAAAATCAATATTTATTCATCAGAAAAGTGAAATTTCCAACAAAAGAGGAATTGAATTTATTAAAAATATCTGAAAAATATACGAATTTAATATACCTTATGGATAAAACAATGTCAATGTTTTTCCTTTTTTTCAGCAGTTTTTCAAAGTATACATACTTTTTTTTACAAAATTACCGTGGGAAAAACAGTATTTTTTCCCACGGATAACGATGTTCCAAAAATGATGTTTAAGGCAGAACATAATATGCGGGATCTTTGGGAAAATCGTATTCTTCCTGCATTTCGCTCAGCGGGATATTTTTGCGTAACAGGAAAGAAGCTGTTTCATCATGTACTTCCAGCAGACGGTTATAGTCTTTCGGCCGTAAGACACGGTAGCGCTCCGCTTCCGGCAGGGTGAGCATATCATATACACCCCGCACCATAAAATGATTTTCATCCTGTGCGTTGCGGAACTGGGTCCAGATGGGGACAAAGGATACGCTTTTTACAGTAGGCTGTTGATCCCCTGCCTGCTCTACGGTCAGGTGCAGGATAATGGAAGCGTTTCTGGGCGGTGTGGTTTGGGAAGAAATAAAATTACCCAAAGAATAGATGATAAAACCATCCCGTTCGCTGCCGTCTTCGTCCACAATTTTCCGGTACTGCATAGGCTGCAATACATGGGGGTGGCTGGCCAACACAATATCTGCGCCGGCAGCGAAGAAAGAATCTGCCCATTCTTCAAATACTGGACGGACATAAGTTTCGTATTCATTGCCCATGTGGGGCAGCACCACTACTAAGTCTGCCATGTCATCCGCTTTTTCAATGAGGGCAGTCATATCTGTTTCTCCCAAAATGTTGATGAGGTAAGCATCGGGCACGGGAATGCCGTTGGTGCCATAGGTACAGGAAACAAAGGCAATGGTCATACCGTTACGTTCTATTATGAGAGGTGTCTGCTGTTCTTCGGCAGAACGGAAGGTGCCTGTATGGGCAATGCCTGCTTCATCCAGTTTGTCTAATGTGCGCAAAAGCCCGCTTTTTCCCGTATCCATAGAATGGTTATTGGCAGTGGTCAACACATCAAAACCTGCATCCTTTACTGTATCCAGGAAGGAATCCGGTGTATTAAAGCAGGGAAAAGAGCTGTAGGGGCGGTCACTTCCGCCGAAGGTCAGCTCCAGATTGCCGATGCACAGATCATAACCTTCCAGATATTTTTTGACTGCTGTAAAGTTATGAGAAAAATCGTAGGTGCCTGTTGCAGAGTCATAAGCCTCATTATACTGGTAATCATGCACCATAATATCACCCACCACCGCCATGGTAACAGTACGGGTTATGGGCTGGGGTTCTGCCGCAGTGAAAGTAAATGTGGAATTTTTTGAGCAGGCGGTCAACAGTAATAAGCCGGCGAAAGAACATAATAAAATGCTACTACCATATTTTTTCACAAATATACACCTTCATTCCTAAAATCTCATGGAAACGGGAAATGATCTGCAATGTTAGACTGCATTTATTATAACAGAAAACAGAGGAAAACGGGAGGAAAATGTCGAAAAAATCACAAAGAAGAGAAAGAAATTTTCCATTCTATAAGAACATGCCCTACATTGCCATCAAAAAAGGAATATGGTATGATAAAAGGCAGAAAAATGCCGAAAAAATAGACATATTATAAAAGTTTTTCATAAACAAAAACAAAAGGGGGATGGCAATGGAAGGCGTAACCTATACTTGTCCTGCTTGTGGTGCGGCATTGCAGTATGATGGCGGCAAAGGAAAATGGGTCTGCCCCTACTGTGATACACAGTTTGATTTAGAAGATTTGGAAGTGCGGGGGGATGAAACCCATGTAGAAGTGAGCAGGCAGGAAGAACCGGAGACTGTTTCTCAAGAAGATATGGAGCAGATGCAGGCGTATGTCTGCCCCAGCTGTGGCGCGCAGATTATGACGGATCAGAATACAGCTGCTACTTTCTGTATGTTTTGCGGAAATCCTGCGGTTTTGCCGGAGCGGCTCAATGGTAATTTTAGACCGAAAAAAGTGCTGCCTTTTTCTACGACAAAGGAAGACGCGAAAGCGGCTTTTTTACGCCAGTGCAAAGGGAAAAAACTATTGCCAAAAGGCTATACCAGCCAACAGCAATTAGAGAAAATCACAGGAATTTATGTGCCTTTTTGGGTATTCGACAGCAAAGCGGATTTTACTTACCACGCGGTGGGGGAAAAACGTTCCACTTGGACAGATACCAAGTTTGTTTATACCAAAACGGATTTGTACCAAATTGACCGGCAAGGCACCATGAACATTGCCCAGGTGCCTTTAGATGCTTCCGAAAAAATGGACGATGCCATGATGGATGCACTGGAGCCTTTTGACTTAAGCAAAGCAGTACCCTTTGAAATGGGATATTTAAGCGGATTTTTTGCGGAAAAATATACGTATTTGCCAAAAGATTTATTTGAACGGATGACGGAACATGTACAGGGCGGAGCCCAACAGCAGGTAGAAAGCACCATACCTGCCTATGATGCGGTGCGAAATAAAAATTGTACCATCCATTTTCAGTCTACGAAAGAAGAATATATGTTACTGCCTGTTTGGATGCTGGTCAGCAGTTTCGAAGGAAAACAGTATTTATTCGCGATGAATGGACAGACGGGAAAAATGGTAGGGAATTTACCCATCAGCAAAGAACAATGTGTCAAATGGTTTTTCATTTACTTTGGTATCTTTTTTGTATTTTTCTTTGTGATTATATTCTTTTTTTGCTCGATTTAAAGGGGAGGCGGATGTAAAATGCGGAAAAAAAGTATTTTTATACTGGCAGTTTTTTTGATTTTTACTTGCTGCCAAATGGCGTTTGCCATGCCTCAGGTTACGGATACCAACGTGAAAGTGTACGATGCCGCCGGGTTATTTACGCCGGAAGAAACAGAAGCGCTCAATGAAAAAGCCAGACAAACGGCGGAAGAATGGCAGATGGATGCGGTTATTTTGACCACCAATGACATGGAAGGAAAAGAAAGCAGGTATTACGCCGCGGAATTTTACGACAACAATGGTTTTGGCTATGGTGAAGAAAAAGACGGCATTATTTTGCTGCTGAATATGGAAGACCGGGAAATTTATCTGGTAAGCAGCGGCAAAGGAATGGATGTTTTTACGGATTATTACATCGAACAAATATTAGATGATGTGATCTATGGTTTAGGTGAGGGAGATTATGCCGGCGCAAGTTCCTTGTTTCTGGATGATGTGGCATATTATTGCAACCACTATACACAGTACCAGGAAGATCCGGAACATTTTACCAGTGACTATGAGCAGGCAATGGGAATCACTAAAACAAGTGTATGGCAGGATCTTTTTATCAATATACTGATCTGCGCTGGATTGGCGGCAGTATTTGCAGGGATCTTTTTACAGGCGATGCGCAGACAATATTATATGGTAAAACCGGCGGGTAATGGGAAAAATTATATTGTGCAAAACAGCTTGTCTTTGGCAGACCAAACAGATCGATTTATCACCAGCCAGCGAACGGCAGTACCCATTCCCAAAAATAATCACAGTTCCCGCGGCGGTTCCCGTGGTGGCAGCTATGGCGGACGTACCACGACATTCCGCAGCGGCGGTCGCAGCCATGGCGGAGGCGGCAGGCGATTCTAACAGTCATCCACAATGGAAAAAATGTGGAAAAGTGGATAAACTGTGGATAAAAGTATTGCTTTGAGCACAGGAAAAGGATAACTTGAAAAGATATATTTTTCTGATAAATCAGCGGTTTTTTTGTATGAAACAAAAAATCCGCTGATTTTTTTCTTCCTTATAAAATATAAAAGGCAAAAAACTGTGGATAAAATAGTGGATTGTGTGGAAAACTAAAAATAATCTGGTGGAAAACTACGTTGAAACAAAAAAATGAAAAAAAGGAGTTGACAAATGATAGAAATTCCGATAAGATAAATTCCGCTGCTGCGAAAAACTGAATCAGCAACGAAAAAAAATAAAAAAAGTTGTTGACAAGGAATTCGAGTTGTGATATATTAAATCTGTTGCCGGTGAGACGGCAAAAAACCTGATCTTTGAAAACTGAACAGTAAGATACCATACAAACCCAAGTCAATTCAAGACGAAAAAGTGTTGCAGAATCACTTGAAAAAAATCTGAGGATAGCCAGAAA
>CALWKY010000023.1 GCA_944381395.1 uncultured Lachnospiraceae bacterium | reverse complement strand
TGCGAGCCTGGTTGCCCCTTGGCGTAAGCTCAGTAGTCGAATCATGTTGTTGCATTGTTCTTTTCAAAAAAATATGAGTATTGAAATATCTTAATTTTGGTAAAATACCAAAATCAAAACTCCCTGTGAAACCAGGAAGCTTTGATTTTCGCATTTATAGAAACGATAGTGTTTCTGCCAGTCTTTCTTAGTATTCCTTCTCAATGATTCTTTGTGTCATTACTGTTCCGGACTTAAAGCGTATTTCCATTTTTTGCTCGTTAATTACACGAATTGTTTTAATTAAACTTCTTACAAGGCTATCATCGTATTCACTTAATTTATGCTTGCGCTCTAAGAAGCTATATATTTTTTCCATTTTCAATTTCTGACTTTTCTCAGCACCTCGGTTCTTTATCCGTTCAATGCGTTCTCTTCTGATCTCATCAATCTTTCGGCTAATTATTTCATATTCTTCTTGCTCATCCGTAATGTTGTTATTTTGAATAAGCTCCCTGATCTGTTTTTGAAGTTCTTTCATATCGTCATTGCATTCTTCTCTGTATTCTAAATCTGTCTGTAGTACAGTCATTACATTTTCCCTAAAAGTATCCATAAAAGCATCCTTATCCCGTATGATTCTATTCAATGCTTCTAAAATGCTTTCATGCAGTCTTTTCTCATCCAATGTTGGAGAGTTTTTACAGTAAGTTTTTCCATATGTCAAACGATTGCTGCATCTCCATACTGCTTTCTTATCTCCATACTTTGCCCATATTTGGCGTCTATATGGTCGCCCACATTCACCACAGACCAAGATTTCTGTTAATGCATACTTGCCGCTGTGTTTGCTTTTTCCTTCTTTCTCTCTATTTCCTGCAGCTAATTTTCGTAGGGAATTCCTTCGAATTCTTTCTTCCCTCGCCATATAAAATATTTCTCTTGATACAATTGATTCATGTGAATTCTCAACATAATACTGTGGGAGGGCACCTACATTTTTTTCTCGTTTTTTTGTTAGGAAATCGCTAGTATACGTTTTTTGCGATAACATATCTCCCATGTATTTTTCATTTTGCAAGATCTTATCAATGACACCTGGATTCCACACTGTGTTTCCTCGAATCGTTTTCTTCCCTTGCGCTGTCACATCTTTCGCTATGGCACAACTGCTTTTTCCTTCCAGATACTTCATGAATATATATCTGACGATCTCTGCTTCTTCTGGTACAATATGCAGTTTCCCATCATCACCTTTTTGGTATCCAAGCAAGCGGCTGGTATTCAGTCCGCCTCTTTCATACTTCTTCCTTAAGCTCCATTTTACGTTTTCGCTGATATTTCTGCTTTCTTCCTGAGCCAAGCTGCTTAGTATTGTGATTAACAATTCTCCAGCAGCTTCCATGGTATTGATCTGTTCTTTTTCGAACAAGATAGGTATATTTTTTTCTTTCAGTAATCGGATATGATATAAGCTGTCTACCGTATTTCTCGCAAACCTACTTATGGATTTTGTCAGAACCATATCTACCTTGCCACTGACGCAGGCATCGATCAGAGCATTGAAGTCATCCCTCTTTTTGGTGTTTGTAGCTGATATGCCATCATCCGCAAATATACCCGCCATTTCCCACTTTGGGTTCTGCAGTATGTAATTTGTGTAATAACTCACCTGCGCTTCATAACTGGTAGCCTGTTCCTCGCTGTTTGTGCTTACACGGCAATAGGCGGCAACCCTTAACTTTTTTTCAGTTTCTTCTATTTTGCTCTCGTTATTTTCGGGCAGAATGATTTTCACCTTTGTTTCTGACATAATGTCTCACTCCTTCACTTAATTGGTATCCTGATTTCTTTCCCATTTTTAAACACATAGGTCAAGGCATTTTCTTTATGTACAATCACCTTTTCAATAAACTCTTTAAATACCTGTTCATCAAACATAGTCACACTGCTCATCTGTTCTAATCTTCCACACAGTTTTTCCGTGTAGTAGTCATAGGTGTTTTCTTGTGTATTTAAATACTTTAGTGCCGCACGTTTTAGCACTAACTGAAGCAGTTCCTGTTGATTGTATTCTAATTCACCACTCTCCATCTTTTTAATTTCCCGATCCACTCCTTTATATCTGGCACTTTCTTTTATAAACTCTTTTTGAGGAGGCATTGTCAAAATACTGGAGTTTTGTATCAACCTGTTCAATATCAACATAAAACCATAACTTACCTGTTCCTCTGTCACATGGATGTTTCTGCAGTCAATTCTGCTTTTGTTTGAAATATGTTTTGCACAATCCCATAAGAAGGCTTTCTTTTTTCTACCGATTTTTCTTTTATATCTTTTATACTCTCTGCCGCACTCCCCACAAACCAGCATATTCTTAAGAAAGTATTTTTCTTGATCTGCCAAGGATGTGTAAACATCATCCTTGCCTATCTTCTTTAATCGTTTTTCCCTGATTTCTTGTGCCTTGGCGAATACCTCTTTGCTGATTAGCTGAGGATACAGGCTATCTCCCATATACATTGGATTTGTCAATAAAGTCTTCAAATAGCTGGCTTTGATAGTTGGCAACGGCAATTGGTTTTGTTCCGCATATTGGATTAATTCAGGCAATAATTTATACTGCGGTATTCCATTGATATAGTCATCAAATAATTTCTGTACGTATACTCCTTCTGTCTGTTCCACGGCAGCAATGCCTTTTTCCATTCGATATCCGTATAAAATTCGTCCAGTCATAAGCACTCCCCCTATGCTCCATAATATTCTGTCAGCATCAAACCATTTTTTAATATAAATACCAACTCATTGTTTGGCTCTACCGTAATTTTTTCTACTATGCTAAGAAACACTTCCGAGCTATATTCTTCCAAGAACTTCGGTCCTGCTTTTATCAGTTCAATCAATTGCTTTGTTTTTCTGATTTCTGCTTGTATTTTCTCAGGCTTTTCATAGTTTTTTATTTGTGCTTTCAAATCATCGATTTTTATCTTTACACAAGCGCTTTGTTCCATATAAAAAGCAGAGTCGATACATTGTTTTGCCATTGCCTGGTTCAATAATCGACTCTGCTTTGATAATTCCACTATTTGATTTTCCAAATCCTCTATCTTTCCCTTTGTTTCACTACTTATCTTTGTTCGTTCCAATGTTTCCACAATGGGATACAGCAATTCTTTATATGAATTCTGCAGTTTATTCCACATAGTAACAAATCTGGATTTGATCAATTCTTCATCTACTGCCTTCACTGGACAATATTCTTTTGATTCAATATGCTCTTTGCAGCACCACTGATATTTTTTAATACCATTCTTTTTTGTATCCGTATGCCTTCTAAAATTCGATCCACAGTTTCCGCAAACGATTTTTCCAGTAAAATCATATCTTTTACTGTTATCCACTTTTTTTCGTTTTCGATATGCGAACAGGTTCTGTACATTCTCAAACTCTTCTTTTGACACAATCGGCTCATGGTTATCTTCTATCAGATACATAGCCTTTTCCCCATGATTTACTTTTTGTTTAAACGGGAACCCCGTGGTATAGTATTTTTGGT
>CALWKY010000022.1 GCA_944381395.1 uncultured Lachnospiraceae bacterium | reverse complement strand
GGTCCTGAAAATGAAACCGAAAAATATATTGTCGCAGATGAGTTGAACAGGAGGAATGACTTATGAGCATAATGGAACTGAAAAATATTTGGTATGGATATGACAGTAGAAAGAAAGTCTTAAAAGGAATAAATTTGATGCTGGAAGCAGGAAAGATGTATGCTATACTTGGACCATCTGGTTGTGGAAAGACAACACTGCTCTCACTCATGGGAGGCTTAGACAGTCCATCTCAGGGGCAAGTTTTTTATGAAGGGCAGGATATTGAAAAGGAAGGGCTTTCCAACCACCGTAAAAAGAATGTGGCTTTTATTTTTCAAAGTTATAATCTGATAGACTATCTTACACCAAAAGAAAATGTGGCTCTTACCTGTAAGTTACCCCCTGGGCCTGTACTTGAAAAGGTGGGATTAACAGAAGAAGAGAGCAAAAGGAATGTGCTGAAACTTTCTGGTGGGCAGCAACAGCGTGTAGCTATTGCAAGGGCTTTGGCGGCAGATGCTAGGGTCATACTTGCCGATGAACCTACGGGCAATCTGGATGAAGAAACAGCAGAGGAAATCACAAGGATTCTAAAAGAATGCGCACACCAGATGAATAAATGCGTTGTTGTAGTTACACACTCAAATGAGTTGGCAAAAGAAGTAGATGAAGTTTTCCGGCTTAAAAAGGGAGTCCTGATTCATGGGAAATAAGTTTGAGAGAGAGTTGACAAAAGGCGTACCGGGTGGCAATGAACACAAACGAGAAAATAACAACACAAAGATGAATTATGATTTGTCATTGCTGACAAAAGAAATTTTTGAAGAATTGGAATACGAAGCGGCAGCTTTGAAAATTCCATTCTTAATTGATCGAGAGCAAGCTTTTGGGAATTTGATTTATGGGAATATAGATGTTTTACGAAAGTCAATCATAATTCTTATAAAAGCAGTTGTACAGTTAGTAAGCAAGGGAGAAGCGGTCCATATTGCATCGAAAGAAAATTATATTAGTATCAGGCTGCCAAAGAAGAAAGCATTTTCCTCTCTTCTTCTACGGCCAGAGACAGTGATTTCCAATATTCAGGAGTTGGCTGATTTCCGTAAAGCGCTAAATTGTATTCGTGCTTCAAAGGGAGCGGTTGAAATGAATGATGGGAAAGATGAAATTAGGATTATGCTTCCAATATATTAGGAAAAGGGGAAAATGAAGATGTATTGTAATAGCGCAAAAGTATTCCCAAATTATAAAAGCTTATTAATTAATCAAAAAGGACTTAAATGCGGCACATTTATAGGAAATAAAAAAACAAGAACAGAAGGAATTATGAGCGAAAACTCGAAAATAATTAAATATACTGGGAGTAGGCTGATTTGTGAGGACAGTAGCGCAAAGGAGGAAAAAATTGATTTAGATGATTTTAGTATTGAGGTAGCATATATGTTTTCCGAACGACTAGAAAAGTCAGGATTAAATGTGAGAATAGACTTTACTGACAAGGTTCTGCCAACTATACGGGGTAATCAGGAGCTTCTAAAAAAGATTTTTTCATCGGTTGCTGATCAATGTGTAAAAGAAGCTAAACCTAAAACGACAATTCATTTGTCTGTACAAAAAGGAAAAACTGGTTGCGTTTATGAAATTTCATACCAAAATAGAGACCTTAAAATGAAAAATAGTGGACAGATGAAGCGGTTTAAAACGGACTTGGAGAAATTTCAAGGGGTACTTTCAGTAAAGCGGGAAAAAGATACTCAAATAAGGATCGGTTTGAACGCATAGAGCGATATACCGGAGGCTTAGGTAATAAATCTGGACCTCCGGTATTCTTTTACTCATTATATGAGTCTACAATTTTTTTCATAATAACAGCTAAAGCCTCACGTTTTGAGGGAGGACAGTTTTCTATGATGTGACTGAAAACTTGTTCAGATGATTTTTCACCACTTCCGAATAAGAGGTAATCTGTTGATACTTCTAATATTTGAGCTAGCATCATCAATTTATTTAAAGATACTCCACGTGAACCGCCTTCCACCTCATCCAGGAATCTCAAAGAGATATTTAACTTTTCTGCAAGATCCTTTTTGGACATAAAGAGTTTCTCTCTTTGTTCACGGATCCGTACTCCTACTGCTAATCGATCTAATGTATGCATAAAACGCCTCCAATTTGTTTAATTATATTTTAGGTAGAGACATTCCGAAACGAACTTTAAGCATTGAATTTAAGAACTATAAGAGTTATAGTAAATAAAATCGAGATTATAAAGGAGGAGGTATATAATGCAAGATCACATGGGCAGTATGTTAGAAACTGAATTTCCCGATCATAAAATCCATTTTTTATATGACATAGCTAATATGAAAGCTTATCAAGATAAATACAAACAAAGTGCCCAGATAATCAGAACTCTGTTAATGGAGCTTTTAAAAAGCAATAATAGTGATAAAATATATGTTCGTTTGCATGGATATAAATCATGGCTGGTTATAAGGATTGCCTTGGAGGAAAAACCGGAGGAACAAATGGCTGACAAAATACGGGAAAAATGTAAAGAATTTAACCCCGAAATACTGTTCGATGTTTCGAAAAACAGTTGTGGCTTTGTCATTAAAATCTCCATTTAATCGTCGTTTATACAAGAAACTCGTAGTTTGTCCATATCTATTGAATTTGTAATTACACATTCATATAATCGTTTTGTAAATATTATTGATGGATTGAAACGGAGGTTATCGTATGAAGGTAAAAAAGACAATTGCTGAAATGATTGCAAAGACATCTTATAAGGCAGCGGAAAAAAATGCTAACTCTGCATGTGTTTTTTTACATGGACAGCCGGAAATGCCGGAGTGTGTAAAAAAATTAAATAGAACAGAGAAAAGAGACAGTGAGTAAAAGAATCACGGGGTTTCTAATTGAAGCAAATGTAATTAAAGAGGATGAGGCTGAGCTATATGAGTATGGGCTCAGTCTCATTGGTAAGAAAATTTCGCATATGCTTCTTATTTTACTTATTGGATGGATTGGCGGACAGTTATTGGGAATGATTTCTTTTTTGGCGTCCTATATTTGCCTACGGGAATATTCGGGTGGATATCATGCAAAAAACTCAAAATGCTGCTATTTGTGTACAGGAGTAGTGACACTGTCCGTATTGGTGATATTCTTTATATTTCGGCAGTTAAATGTTGGATGGATCTGTATATGTATGCTGATTAGTGGAGTCATCATATGGAGACAATCTCCACAGGAAACTCCTACAAAACCACTATCAGAGAAAGAAAAAGCACTTTACGGAAGAAAAGCTCGGTGCTACCTGCTTTGCTTAGGAATCCTGTTCGGAATAAGTGTATGCTTTTTGAGGGAAATTGCAGAGGGGATTGCCTGTGCCTGGATAGTTCAAATGTTCATGCTTATCATTGGAAGGTGCTTGGAAAAAAATATACGGAATAGTTAAGAAAAGAATCTGCTGAAAGGATTCTTTTTTTATTGTATGATTGATTAAGAAACACTAAGCGATAAAGAGATAGGAGGCATGCAGGATGATAAAGATTGCTGTATGTGATGATGAGAAACAGGTCCGTCTCAGGTTATTGACGATAATCCAACAATACTTCAATGAAAACAACCGGGAGGTCTGGGTTGCCGGCTTTAAAAAGGTGAGGAACTTTTAAATGCAAAGACACGATTTGATATCATATTTTTGGATATTGAAATGCCGGAATTAAATGGCATAGAAACTGCAAAGATTCTGCGTAAATGGGATGTCACCAGCAAGATTATATATGTGACCAACTATGATCGATATCAAAGGAAAGCATATGAGGTACATGCTTTTGATTATATAAGTAAGCCGGTAAAAGACAAAAATATATATAAAGTACTGGATGATGCAGTCCGATATTTAGAAAATTCAACAGAAAAACAAAAATGTGTATTTGAAACGGAAGAGGGGATTGCAACAATAGAAATCGAGGATATCTATTATTTTGAATATTCTTCCAGAAGAGTGATTATCCATACTGCTAAGGGAAATTATAATGCAACTTATAGCTTGAAAGAATTGTATAAAAAATTCAGCAAAAATAATTTTGAATCGCCACATAAAAGCTTTATTGTGAATTTGCTTTATGTTAAACGGATCAAAGGCTTTGATATTCTTCTGGAAAATGGAGATATCGTGCCTTTGGCGCAGAAACGGGCAGTAGAATTCAAAAATAAATTTAACGATTTCTTACAATCTACATTTGACAGAATTTAGGAGAGGGGGCATTGTTTGTGGTGCATATGCTTCATTTTATCGGACTAATATGTTCTTGCTCTGTTACGGACTTTGTATTTTTTAGAATTATGGATGCATTATATGAAAGGAAATTTCCAGATCGGAAAATAATTTATGTACTTATTTTTCTAGTCTGCATTCCGATTCATGTGATGATTGCCTGGCTTTGTATACCAATTTTGAATTTAGGATATTCCATGGTTATTTTATGTGGCTTATCGCTTGCCCTATATAAGCCATGTGGAAAGAATATTTTAGTCAACTCGGCCATCGTAATTATCTACTTAGCAATGATTGATATATTTGTAACGGCAGTATTTTCTTTTTTTGTAGACACCAGCACTTTCACTGCTTTAATGCAACCGAAATTTTACCTTTTGTCTAGTGTAGGGAATGCCATTGTAGTAATCTGTACGAACAGTCTCCTGATTCAGGTGTTACAACATTATCAGATCAGCCGTATTTCTAAAGCTCTGCATGCATATATGATCTTTTTAATGGTTTTTGAATTTGGGATTTTTCTGATGTTTCTGAAAAATGAGCCATATTCAGGAAGTAATTGGGAACTCTTACTTTTATGTATTGGCTTTCTTGTTTTGGATGCCGGTATCCTGTATTTATATCGTAAGATATCGGAACAGGCAAAGTATGAAAAAAAGAGTCTTTTAATCGAGCAGCAGCAAGAGATGACGGCGAAGTACTATGAGGATCTGCAGGAGAATTATGAAAAGACACAGAAAATCCTCCATGACATGAAGAAACATTTGCAGACTATAAATGAACTAAAGCAACTTGATGAGGAAACACAAAAAGAATATCGGGAAGAATTTTTGAAATCCATTGAAGATATTAGATTACAATTTGTGTGCAGTGATAGGATCTTGTGCGCAATTATCTGGAATAAAATACAGATGTGTGAACGCAATGGGATTGATTTTGACGTTAGTATGCAAGATATTCTCTTTGATTTTATGAATAAAACTGAAGTAACAGCTCTTTTTGCAAATTTAATAGATAACGGCATTGAGGCTTGTCTTGCATCTGATAGAGAAAAAAAGGCGATTTTTCTACGAATACATAGCTTTAAAGAATATGTTGTGATCAAAATGAAAAATACGATTGGAACACCTCCGCAGATGAAAAATAATAGGTTTATTTCAACGAAACTGGGACATTTGGGATTAGGAATGTCTATTATGGAAGAGATTGCAGAAAAGTATTGTGGGAATATAAACTGTGATTATTCTGAGGAATATTTTGAAACCAAAATTATTTTGTTGGCTGGAAATAAAGAATAAACAGATATAGGATGATAGGCAGAAAGCTCCCTTTTACAGATGAAACATTTTTAGGAAAGCATTATATGAATAAAAGGATTTTAATTTTGACGGACCAAGAATCGAATACAAAAGGAACATTTATATGGCAGCATATAGAGAATCTAAAAGATATAAATATTTCTATTTTGGGAAAAGGAATAGAAAAAGAATTTGATTATCTTTTATGTATTCTTGAAGTGCCGGCAAGTGTTCAGGAAATACGGTGTTTCGCTCAATCTGTCAAGAAGTTCTATTCTTTTCCTATTTGTGTTTTTGAGAAGAATATTATTGAGAGTTACCCTGGAGAAAAAGGGGAGATCAAAGGAATGATTGACATTCTGATCAGAAGATCATTTACACAAAAAGAATTCTTCCTTTTAATTGATCGGGTTCTTGACCTAGAGGGTGAAAAAGAAACGGTGTCAATAGAAAAAAAGGTAGAAACAATTGGAGAAAATGGGATCATTAGGATATATCCCTATAAAAGAGAACTATATATTGATGAGAATAGAGTCAATCTTACAAAAAAAGAATTCGATATTTTCTATTATCTATTTCAAAAAAAAGGAGATGTAGTATCGCATAAAGAGCTTTATGAAAGAGTTTGGAAACGGGAATATATTCATGATGATACAAATATTATGGCTCATATCCACCGCTTAAGAGGAAAGGTAGAAAAAGATCCAAAGAAACCGAAATATATTTGCAATCAATATGGTGTAGGATATT
>CALWKY010000021.1 GCA_944381395.1 uncultured Lachnospiraceae bacterium | reverse complement strand
ACTTAAAGCCAGGGTTCTTTTCCAGACCTACCATATTAATGGAAATAACAGGAATATTCGGCATACCTGCATTCGCCAAAGCTTTCCGGATAAAAGCAATGTAGTTGGTCGCGCGGCAGCCGCCACCAGTCTGAGAAATCAGCAGCGCGGTGCGGTTCAGATCATACTTACCGCTGAGCAAACCATTCATCAGCTGACCAACGGTAATCAAAGCGGGGTAACACGCATCATTGTTTACATACTTCAATCCTGTATCAATGGCACTGCGGTCCATAGCTGCCATCACTTCCAGGTTATATCCACAGCTGCGGAATACCGGCTCCAGAATTTCGAAGTGGATGGGAGACATCTGCGGACAAAGAATGGTATAGCTTTTCCGCATTGCCTTGGTAAATACTACACGGTTCAGTGCAGCAGTACCAGGATGAGGCAGTTTATTCTTTTCTCTTCTGTCCTCCATCGCCGCAATCAAGGAGCGGATCCGGATCCGGGCAGCACCCAGGTTATTTACCTCATCGATTTTCAAAGTAGTATAAATTTTACCTGCCGCAGTCAAAATAGACTTTACTTCATCAGTGGTTACTGCGTCCAGACCACAACCGAAAGAGTTTAGCTGTACGTATTCAATATCATCATGCTTCTTTACAAAAGCTGCTGCCTCGTACAGTCTGGAGTGGTACGTCCACTGGTCACGCACTACGGTAGGACGCTCTACATGACCCAAATGGGCAATGCTGTCTTCTGTCAAAACAGCAATATCATAACCCACAATCATCTCCGGAATGCCATGGTTGACTTCCGGATCCACATGGTAAGGACGGCCGCCCAGCACGATGCCGGGGATATGGTGTTCCTCAATATAACGCACCGTTTCCTCGCCTTTTTTGTGCATATCTTCCCGGAAATGATTCCATTCTTCCCAGCCGGCATCTACCGCTTCTTTGATTTCATGCCGAGAAATGCCATCGGGCGCAAATTCTTCCGTCATACGGCGCAGAACAGTTTCTTTCTTATCCATTGCCAGGAAAGGATTGCGGAAGCGCACATTCTGTTCCCGCAGTTCTTCCACATTGTTTTTGATATTTTCGTTATAAGAAGCCACAATCGGGCAGTTATAGTTATTATCCGCAGCGGCAGAGTCCCGTCTTTCATAGACAATGCCGGGGTAGAAAATAAAGTCTACCTTCTGGTTAATGAGCCACATAATGTGACCATGTACCAGCTTCGCAGGATAGCAAACGGACTCAGAAGGAATGGACTCCATGCCCATCTCGAAAATCTTCTTGGAAGAAGGGGGAGACAGTACCACACGATAGCCCAGTTTGGTAAAGAAAGTAAACCAGAAAGTGCAATCCTCGTACATATTGAGTACACGGGGGATACCCACAGTACCTCTCACGCCTGTTTCCTCATCCAAAGGCTCATAATCGAAAAGACGATGGAATTTATAGTCATACAAGTTAGGCGCATTGCCCTTCTTTTCCTTGCCCAGACCACGCTCGCAGCGGTTACCGGTAACAAATCTTCTGCCGCCGCTAAAGAGGTTAATGGTCAGCAGGCAGTGGTTGGTACAGCCTTGGCAGCGGGTCATTTTAGATTTAATTTCCATGGCGTTCATGGTTTCCCGGTCCACCAATGTGGTCTGGTATCCAGGCACATATTTATCCTTAGCGATCAGACCAGCGCCAAAAGCACCCATGATACCGGCAATATCAGGACGGACTGCCTCTCTGCCGCTGATGATTTCAAAGCTCTTTAAAACAGCATCATTGTAGAAAGTACCGCCCTGTACCACCATGGATTTACCCATTGCTTTCGGGTCTGCGATTTTAATTACTTTCAGCAGCGCATTTTTGATAACGGAATATGCCAGACCGGCAGAGATATCCCCTACCTGCGCGCCTTCCTTCTGCGCCTGTTTTACACGGGAGTTCATAAATACGGTACAGCGGCTGCCCAGATCAATGGGAGCTTTTGCAAAAAGAGCAATCTTCGCAAAATCCTGTACCGTATAATTTAAGCTTTTTGCGAAAGTTTCAATGAAAGAGCCACAGCCTGAGGAACAAGCCTCATTGAGCTGTACGCTGTCGATGACCTGATCTTTAATACGGATACACTTCATATCCTGTCCGCCGATGTCCAGGATGAAGTCTACATCCGGCTTAAAGAACTGGGCTGCTTTATAGTGGGCAACGGTTTCAATATAACCCAAGTCCACCATCAATGCCGCTTTAATCAAACCTTCTCCATAGCCGGTCACACAAGAGTTACGGATGGTAACATCCTTAGGCAGGATATCGTACAGCTCATTTAAACTCTTCATTACTACATTCAAAGGGCTGCCTTCGTTGCTGGCATAGAAGGAATACAAAAGTTCGCCCTGATCGCTGACCAGCGCTACCTTTGTGGTAGTTGAACCAGCATCTATGCCCAAAAATGCGTCTCCATGGTACTGCTGCAAATCTCTGCGTTTTACCCGGTCTTTATTATGACGCTCGCAAAACGCTTCATATTCTGCCTCGTCTTTGAACAGAGGGTCTAATCTATGTACTTCCGCTGTCAACTCCGCGCCCTTGGAAAGACGTTCAAACAGCTGAGAGAATGTGAGTATTTCACAGTCCTTTACGCTAAGAGCGGTGCCGTATGCCGCAAACAGATGAGAGTTTTCCGGTACTAATGCAGTTTCATCCGTTAATTTCAGTGTTTCAATAAACCGTGCCCGCAGTTCGGATAAGAAGTGGAGCGGTCCGCCTAAAAATGCTACATGCCCGCGAATCGGCTTACCACAGGCAAGACCGGCAATGGTCTGGTTTACCACAGCCTGGAAAATAGAAGCCGCTAAGTCCTCTTTTTTCGCACCATCGTTAATCAGGGGCTGGATATCTGTTTTTGCAAATACGCCACAGCGAGAAGCGATGGGATAAATCACTTCATAGTGCTTTGCCATTTCGTTCAAGCCAGTGGCATCTGTCCGCAGAAGGGTAGCCATCTGGTCAATGAAAGAGCCGGTACCGCCGGCGCAAACGCCATTCATACGCTCCTCTACGTTGCCGTTGGAGAAATAGATAATCTTAGCATCCTCACCGCCCAGCTCAATGGCAACATCGGTCTGAGGTGCAACTGCTTCCAACGCGTTGGCAGTAGCGACTACTTCCTGGATAAACTTCGTATCAATGGCATGCGCCAAAGATACACCGCCGCTGCCGGTAATCATGACAGAAAACGTAATTTCTCCCAATGCTTCTTCCGCTTCCTGCAGAATCTCTTTCACACATTTTTTAATCTCAGAGAAGTGTCTGCGGTATCTGTCAAATAAAATATGATTGGCACTGTCAATGACTACTACTTTTACGGTAGTAGAACCAATGTCAATGCCCATTCGATATGTATTCTGATTCATATTTCACACACGCTTCCTTTTCTTTATTTCCCAAGTATTGTTACATTCAGTCTTTCACCAGCCGCAATAAATGACAAATTCCGGCACAATATCGTCAAAGACCTATGTTCTATTATAGTTTTTTCCCCAGAAAATACAACCTTTTCGCCGTTAAGATGGCGCTAAGATTACATGAAAACGCACATAATGCCCTTTTTTGTCGAAAAATCGCCATAAAAAAAGAGACATTTTTCGCCTCTTTTTTTCATATTTTTCAGCTATCCAGCTTTCGAATACTGTTAATTTTCTCCAATCTTAGCGCTAAAATCTGATTTTTCGTGCGCACACAAACCAAATTGATTTGATTCATGCCAATGAGCTCTCCAATAATGGTTTGGTCCGGCTGCAAACGAATTTCCACCCGCATTCCTCTCAGATATTCCTCTCCGCCAAAGGGAATCCGAACAATGGGAAACAGTTCCTCACAGCGTTGTCCTGCCGCATGCATTTCCGCATCGCCATATGTCTTTTTCCCGCCTGGGGAAGATGTATTGTTTCCGTCTAAAAAATGAGAAAGGGCGCCACTGCGCATCACAAAAAACCAGATCATATAGGCAATGCAGGCTGCTAACAGCACTTCCTCCACAGAAATAGACTGCAATAACTCCAGCATATTTCCACTTCCTTTCTTAATTTCAATTTATTCCGACACATGAAGCAGACGATAAATTTCCCGTTTCGCAACATTTCTGTCTTTTGCCACCTGCTTCATGGCATCTTTCTGACTCATTCCCGCTTCCAAATAGCGGTTCATATGTTCTGCCAGCGGTATTTTTTCCCAATCTTCCGCCGCTGCCAGTTTTTGCTGCTGTAAAGAATATCCCTCTACAATCAGCACAAATTCTCCTTTGGGTGCATCTTTTTCATATTCTGCCAAAAGAGAAGCGATGGTTCCTCTTTTGACTTCTTCAAATTTTTTGGTCAGTTCCCTTGCTGTACTGATCTTTCTGTCCATACCCAAAGTTTTTCCCAATATTTCCAGTGTTTCCTGCAAGCGATGGGGCGCTTCATAAAAAATCATGGTGCGATGCTCTTTTTCCAGTGTTTCCAGCACCGCTTTCCGTTCCTTTTTCTCTCTCGGTAAAAATCCTTCAAACACAAATCTTCTGGTATCCATACCGGATAACACCAAACCGGACACCATTGCCGTAGGTCCGGGCACGGTAGTCACCGGAATGTTTTCCGTGATACAAAGCAATAAGAGATCTGCCCCGGGATCAGAAATACCAGGCATGCCGGCATCACTGACTAAGGCAATATTCATCCCCTCTTTTAGCTTCTCCGCCAAAAGAGGACCCTTTGCCGCTTTATTATGCTCATAGTAGCTCACCAAAGGGGTTTTGATCTGGAAATGATTCAGTAGTTTTAAAGTATTGCGGGTATCCTCCGCAGCAATGAGATCCACTGTCTCCAAAGTATGAATCAGGCGATAGGTGGCATCTTCTAAATTGCCAATAGGTGTTCCGCAAAGGTATAATGTCCCGCTCATCGTTTTGTTATTCTCCATAATAAATTTGTTGAATTTCCTCTGTGTATACATTAGGCGCATCATAAATAACCAAAGGAGATGCTACCTTCAGCATAGGTTTTCCGCCTCTGACCGCTTCTATAAGCACCATGGCAGGCGCTTTATCCATAAAAGGATGAACCATACGCAGCATTTTCGGCTCCAAATGGTATTGCCGCAGCAGCACCAGAATATCCGTCAGGCGGTGCGGGCGATGGATCATATAAAACCTGCCATTGGGTTTCAAAACTTTTGCGCTGTTGGCAATGATATCCTCCAAAGAACATAGCAATTCATGTCTGGCAATGGCTTTTGGATTATAGGGATTGAGCAGCCCGCCGCCTTCATTCATATAAGGCGGATTGGTGGTCACCACATCAAAGGTAGCGCCGCCGAAGCGTTCCGCCACAGTTTTAATATCCCCTTCTATGATCTGTACCACATTTTCTAACGCATTCAGTGCCACAGAACGATTTGCCATTTCCACACTTTCCGCCTGGATTTCCAGCCCGATCACCTCACCCACCGGATAGCGCGCAGCCAAAAGAATGGGAATGATACCGGTGCCGCTGCCCAAGTCCAGCACCCGCTCTCCGGTCTTCACTTTTGCAAAACCGCTGAGTAGTACCGCATCTGCGCCAAAACAAAAGCGTTTGGGGTCTTGTATAATACGGTATCCCTTCCGGTGTAAATCATCTACCCGTTCATGGGGTAAAATGGAAATGTCAGTTTTCATCGTTTTCCAGATCCTCTTGCTGTTTTTTCCGTTTTTTCTTCGTCTTTAGCACTTTGATCTCATCCACATGGTAAAAACCTATGGTAGGCAGATCATTTTCTTTCTTACGCACAGCGGCCTTCACCATCTGCATCAGTACATTGGTTGCCAGAATTTCGCCTGTACCGTCTACAGTAGAGATAATATCACCCACCACAGGCATTTTCCGGTTCAGTTCCTCGTAAGTATCTTCTTCATACTTCAGGCAGCACATCAGTCTGCCGCAAACGCCGCTGATTTTAATGGGATTGAGGGATAAATTCTGCTCTTTTGCCATTTTAATGGATACCGGCTGAAAATCCCCCAAAAATGTAGCGCAGCACAATGCTCTGCCGCAAATGCCAATGCCGTTGAGCATCTTTGCTTCATCCCGCACACCGATCTGACGCAGTTCAATACGCATACGGAAAATAGCAGCCAGATCCTTTACCAGTTCTCTAAAATCCACTCTGCCTTCTGAGGTAAAATAAAAAATCAATTTATTATGATCGAAGGTAATCTCCACATCGATCAATTTCATTTCTAACTGAAACTTTTCAATTTTTTCCAAACAGATTTGAAACGCTTCTTCCTCTTTTTTGTGATTGCGCTCCACCACTTGGGCATCTTCCGCTGTGGCAATACGAATCACCTGTTTCAAAGGCGGAATAATGGTTTCATCGGGCACCATATGGTTGCCTCTGGTGACAGAGCCGTATTCCACGCCTCTGGCTGTTTCCACAATGGCGTAATCTCCTGTTTGGATCTTCAGTTCTCCAGGGGAAAAGAAATAAACTTTTCCCGCTTTCTTGAATCGAATTCCAACAACTTCCGTCATATTTGTTCTCCTTTTAATTTCATCAGCATCACTTCCAGCGTCAGTCTGAAATTACCATTCTGTACCAAACTTTTTTTCGCTTCCCACACAGCAGATGCCTTTTTGGCTGCCTCCGCAGCGCACATCCGTCCCGCAGCTTGAAAAATCTGGTTACGCTGATCTTTTTGTATCAAGCTGTTTTCTTCCATCAATAATTTTGCCGCTAAAATATCCCGATACCAAAGATAAATGATATCTAAAAATCTGGGCTCATTTTTATATTTTTCCCATTCTTTGGCATATTGCAATGCTTCCGCCAAAGAAACGGCAGGCAGCGCAGCCAATTTTTCCAATACTTCCTGCCGCATCTGCTGAAAAGAAGTATCCTCCATCAATTCTAATGCCCGTCCAATACTGCCCTGTGCATAGGAAGCATAAATGGCAGCTTCCTGCTGTGCTAAAGCAGTGTTTTCCAAAAGATAACGTGCCACTTCTGTGTCAGATAACGGCTGCAGTTTCATCCTCACAACACGGGACAAAATCGTAGGTAAAAACACGCTTTCCCGCTGTGCTAACAGCAAGAAAACTACCTGTGCCGGCGGTTCTTCCAAAGTTTTTAAAAACGCATTCTGTGCCTGCACCGTCATCAAATCCGCATCTTCTACAATATAGATTTTATAGCGATAGCGGTATTGTTTCAGATCCACAGTTTCCCCAATCTGACTGCGGATATCCTCTACGCCTAACGTCTTTTTTTCCGGACGCACATAAATTACATCCGGATGGTTTCCGCTGGAAAATGCCATACAGCTTTTACAATGTCCGCAAGGCTCTTCTCCTCCCGCTTCACATTGCAATGTCTTGGCAAAATAATCCGCAATGGTTTTTTTCCCCATTCCTGCACTGCCAAGAAATAAATACGCATGGGACACATGCCCCTGCCGGATAGCGCCCCGCAGTGAGGAAAGGACCCGCTCCTGTCCCCAGATCTGCTTTTCCATGGACAGCCTCCTTTTTTACATAGAACGGCAGTACCCTTCTCAAAGAAAAGCACTGCCGTTTCCTTTTTATCTATCAGAACTTATGGAACTGGTCTACATCCAGAACAAAAACGGTTGCGCCGCCGATTTTTACTTCAATAGGCGCCAGAACCAATCCATGCATTGCACTGCCGGAGGCAGGCATTGCCACATACTGGGTGCGGCTCTTACTGTTTTCCTCGATAATCTTTAATGCAGCAGGCACTTTTTCTTCATCTGTACCTAACAACAGTGTAATGTTGCCAGAGCGAAGGAAACCGCCCTTTGTAGCTAATCTTGTTACAGCATATCCCGCATCATTCAGTTCTCTTACCAGATGAGGACCGTCTTCTTCCTGTACAATCGCAATGATCAATTTCATCATAATGGATTCCCTCCTTTGGAAATACCGACAGTAAGTCTGTCTGGGGTATCAAAAAAGTATATGCCCATTTTCACATGCTTTACACGTCCCAGCGTGCCAAACATTGGTCTAATGCGGCTTTTACCTGGGCAAAAACTGCATCCACACTAGCAGAAGCATCAATCCGACAAACTCTGTGGGGCGATTGTTTCGCCGTCTCCAAATAACCCTGATAAACTTTCTCGTGGAAAGACAGGTCCTCCTGTTCCAGTCTGTCCATCGTATGATCCGCTTCTATGCGTTTTCTGCGAATGCCTTCTTTGGGCGGTAAATCTAAAAATATGGTAAGATCCGGTTCCAAACCGCCTGTGGCAATCTGGTTTACCGTCAGAACACACGCGCCCAGACCTCTGGCATAACCCTGATACGCAATGCTGGAATCTAAAAAGCGATCACTCAGCACCACTTTTCCCTCTGCCAGTGCCGGCAAAATCTTCTGCCGTACATGCTGTGCCCTTGCGGCGGCATAAAGCAACATTTCTGTTTCTGCACACATTTCTCCATGTTCTGGAGAAAGCAAAATCTGGCGGATTTTCTCGGAAATCGGTGTACCTCCCGGTTCTCTGGTAAAGACCACATCCAGCTTTCGTGCTGATAAATCATCCAAAATTTTCTGAATTTGAGTACTTTTCCCGCTTCCGTCGGTACCTTCAATGGAAATGAAAATTCCTTTCTTTTGCTGTGTCATCATTTTCTGCCTCGCCGCATGGTCTAAATTGTTCTGCACTGTTTCTGTATCACAGTGAAATCTTCCCTATTTTTTATTATTATAACATATTCGTTTGAAAAAGCAAATAAAAGCTGTGTTTCTCTCGATTCTATGCATAAAAAATCCCTTTTCCCCTTTTAGAAAAAAGGGGAAAAGGGAATCCTGCCTTATCTGCTGCGAAAGAGCAGAATTTTTTCTCCTGGATAAATCATATCCGGTGTCTGGATATCATTATATTCCAAAATGGTTTCCAACGGTAAACCGAATTTCTTGCCAATGGACCAAAGACTATCGCCTTCTTTAACGACATAAATGACAGCGGCGGCAGGCATGCGGATGCTTTCTTCGCCAAGGGTCATATTACTCAAAACCTCGGTTTCTTCCATACGGCTAATGGCTGCCTGTGTGCCTACGGTCACGGACATTTCCCCTTCCCGGTCTGACATCATCTGGATCTGGGCATCCTCTGTAATCAAATGGGCATGAACCCGATCCCCTTCTTTTGCTTCTCTGCAAAGCAATACCTGGGTAAAAGGAAATTCCGAAGTATACGACGCAATGGGCTCCGCATCGTTTTCGCACAGATACAGCAGGAAGTATTTAATACGTCCTTCCAGAATAATCTTTCCTTCTTCCGCTCTGGCTTCCTGCAATACCGCTTCCGCAAAAAATGCCTGTACCTGAAGCACTGCCGGCACATCCTGAGGCAGTGTAAGTGTCCCGCGATGCACTTCTTCTCCTGTGCAGACAGAAGGGGTACGGTAATAAGTAAGCGTCGTTTTTTCATTTTCTGACTCCCGTTTTGGATCATACCCATCTTCCACTACAACTCTTGTCTCTTCATCATGTACAGTAAAATCTAAGCCAACCTGACCTTTGATGTGGATATTACGCAGTGCGCCCGTTTCATCCATTTCCGCTTCCACCGTAAGGCTATCCAAAGAAGCATCGGTCTCCACCTGGCTTTGACCCGTTACTCCGTCCATTTCTGTTACACCATGGAATGGCAAACGGAATGTCACACTCTCCGGCATGCTGTTTTCTTCTTCCGGCTGATACAAAATTTCTGTTTTCAGATTACCCCGTACGGTAATTTTATTTTCGCCAGGACGTACCTCTAAATCGCTAATGGTTCCTTCTGACATTAAAATTTCCCCTACGTTTGGTTTCATCTGGGGCAGTACTAAGGTATCCTCTACGGTAAACCTGTCCTCTTTTTCTGTTCCATCGCTTCTTTTTTCCAGGACAATCTCTACCTTCTGCCAAACAATACCATCGTCCTCGCTGCCTTCCATCACATCTGTTTCTTTGCGTTCTTCTGCCGTAACTTCCACAGCCACTACTGCGCGCAGACCTACTTTACGGTCATTGATCCATTCGCTTTCCAAATGTTCCAATACGCTTTCCAAATGAATCCGGCTGGAAGAAGTCACGCCATCCATATAAATGGTTTCCTCAATGGGCAGACTGCTTTCCATCACTGCTACAGGCCAGCTGCTTTTTTTCGTACGGTATAATATTTTTGTGTCTAAATTGCCTTTCAGCCGAACCTTTCCCTCACTTGCAGTGGGATTATCCCAACGAACCGCGCCTGCAGTATAAAGAATTTGTTCCACATCCGGCTTACTGTCTGGTACCACCACATCTCCTTCCAGCAATAACTGGGTGCTTTCCTGCCCCACTTCTGTCCAAAGGGAGATCTGATCCCGCTTCAATTCTGTTTCCATGATCTATTGCCTCCTTTCTATCTTCATCATCATGTATATGTCCCTTTTCTTTGGAATATCTCTGGAAAAAGAACGAAATTGATGGTATACTAAAAATATAAAATTCATAAAGGGGTGATACTATGATGAACCATCCATGCGAAAGCTGTATGTATTACACGTACGATGAAGAGTGGGAATGTTATGTATGTGATCTCAATATCGATGAAGATGATGCGGCACGCTTAGTGGCTGGCCGCAGGCAGAGCTGCCCCTATTATCATTATTACAACGAATATGATGTGGTAAAAAAACAAATGTAGCACTGCTGCACCAATGAAACCTGCGCGAAATTGATTGCATGGCGATTCCAACTCAGAAATGTCTAAATTTTACAAAATTTAAATTACACGGTCATAAATAAAATAGTTTTTTTGTTCATGAAACAAAAAGTGTCTTTGCTGTTTCTAATTTGCAAAGACACTTTTTTATGCTTCCTTATAACAAAAAGCGCATGGAATCATTCCATGCGCTTTCCATCCCATGATTCAAATGGTGTAGTTTCTTACAGCAATTCAGCTACGTCCTCGGAAACCTGAGTGCGTCCATCTACGGAGATTGCGGGCATATCCGCAACTGCGCTTTCCCCATTTACGGTATATTCCGCAGCATCCAGCGTAAATGCCAGTACATAGTCCTCCTTAGATACAGTGATGCTTCTTGCTTCGCTGTTCCATTCTACAGTATAGCCCTTTTCTTCTGCCGCTTCACGCAGACCTACATAAGCGGGAACACTCTTTGTGTCGGTTTCTTCTGTTTCGTCCGCATTATTTTCCGTGAGGATCAGAACAAAAGAAGGATTGGTCTGCGCAGGGATGCTTCTGGTTGTTACATCATAGAATACCAGCGCTTCCTGACCCTTTACATCATCTGCGGTAAACAGCTTTTTGGTACCATTGATGTGCTGGATCTGGGTAGTTTCACCAATGTTCAATACCAGGCTTGCATCTTCGCAAAGCAGTTCATCGTTGAAGTAACCAACTACAGTGGAGCCATCTCCGCCGTTGATCACTACCGCAACAGCGCCAGTGTTATAAGCGGGCATGCTCAAACCAACGGGAGCCATTGCATCATATACTACAGAAACGCTCATGCCTTCTGCCAGCTTATCCACAGCTGTCTGTTCGCCGCTTTCGCGATCATAAATCAGCGCAGCGCTGCTCAGAGGGAATCTTATGGTATCATCCTCATTTTTTACAGTGATGATGGTGCTATTCTGACCATCTTCCACAGATTCAATGGTGCCTGCAAAAGTGGTGTACTTATTTTGATATTCTGCTTCTGCACTGATCAGCATAATGCCTTCATTTGCAGAAGATGCGGGAGTCTCTGCAAAAACGCCGCCTTCTGCTGCTACGATTTCTTCGTCCTGTGCCATTGCGGGTACTGCCCCTACTGCCATAACCATTGCGAAAGATAATGCACTTGCTTTTACCATTTTTTTCATATTTTTTTCCTCCTAACATGTCTTTTTCTAAAAAAGACGTATTTTCAAATTTTCGTTGTTCTTATGTGGAATGATCCACCAAAGGGAAGTGACGGCGGAGTCTGTTGCGTTTTCCCTTTTTCTTATCATCCGCCCTTGTTTTTTCAGACGGAAGCAGTTCTAAAAAAGTTCCGCGAAAAATAAAAAAATTTTGCAAAAAAAAGAAATCGATTGATTTCGACTTCTTTCTCCGTTATTTTTTTCAATTTGATTATTTCATTCTTCCTTCTTCGCAAGTGCCTGCAGATAATGTTGTTTGATATGGGAAAATGTCTCATCACTGATTACATGTTCCATGCGGCAGGCATCTTCCATGGCAATTTCCTCAGGCACGCCCAAACTAATTAACATAGCGGAAATCACTTTATGTCTTTCATAAGTATGATTTGCAATTTGTCTGCCTAATTCCGTTAAAGAAATTTTGCCTTTTTCTTCTACGGTAATATATCCATTTTCCCGTAATTTTTTCATTGCGTTACTGATAGAAGGTTTGCTAAATCCCATTTGCGTGGCAATATCAATGGAGCGTACAAATCCAGTTTTTTCGTCCAGTATCAATATTGTTTCCAAATAGTCTTCCATAGATTCTCCAACATACATGAATCAACACACCTCCTTTTTTTATCCATTATACCAAAACAGCAATTTTTTTCAATAATTTTCCTAGTACAGACATTTTTTAATAAATAAAGTTTGACGCCTCCCAAAAATATTCGTATGATAAAAGAAAAACGGAGGTGGCTTATGGAACAGATCGCAATGGAAAAAACACTCTTCCCTTCACAAGACTATGCTGGATTTCTAAAACAATTAGATGGGCTGTGTGATAAAAAATACCGTGATTTTCACACCTCATTGCTCAATAGTTCTTTACCTGTTATGGGCATTCGTATGCCTTTACTGCGCAAATTGGCAAAAGCCATTGCCAAGGGTGACGGCACTGCATTTTTACAATGCGTCGGAAAAAATACTTACGAAGAACGCGCGCTATACGGTTTGGTGCTGTTGGAATGCCGTCTGGGCTACGGAGAATTTTTGCCCTACAGTGAAAAATATATCCATGAATTGATAGAGAACTGGGCTTTATGCGATTTATTTTGCAGCGGTCTGCGCCACTACCGGAAATTAAATCGTCAAGATTTTTTTGAAAAAATCGGAACGTATTTACAAGAAAAAAATCCCTGGGTACAGCGGGCAGCTATCGTTAGCATGATGACCCTTTATTTAGAGGAGCCTTTCTTGCAAACCGTACTGGAAAGAGTGGATTCCGTAACGGAAACCATGTATTACGTACAAATGGCACAAGCATGGCTTTTGGCAGAAGCAGTGGCAAAACAGCCGGAAGTTACATTAGCCTATTTCCGCAAAAACTGCCATTTAGATGCCTTTACCCGTAAAAAAACAGTACAAAAATGCAAAGAATCTTTCCGCATTCCTCCAGAAACACAGCTTCTGGTACGCCAACTATTATTAGATACGGAACCATAAAAAAGGAAAACCCTCACAGTGGATCAAACTGTGAGGGTTTTCCTTTTTTGGATCATTTGGTTTTAGGGTAAGTCAAACGGAATTTTTCGGAAAAACTCCGTGTAACTAACTGAAATTACTGGAAGAACAATAACAGGCAACCAGCTGCAACCGCGGAACCGATAACGCCGGCTACGTTGGGACCCATAGCGTGCATCAGCAAGAAGTTTGCAGGATTGTACTTCTGACCTTCCTTCTGTACAACACGTGCCGCCATAGGCACTGCGGAAACGCCTGCGGCACCGATCATAGGGTTGATCTTGCCGCCGGACAGTTTGCACATAACCTTACCTAATAATACACCGCCTGCGGTGCCCATACCGAACGCGATAACACCCAGTACGATAATTTTCAGTGTTTCCGGTCTCAGGAACATTTCAGCGCTTGCCTTCGCGCCTACTGTCATGCCCAGGAAGATAGAAATGATGTACATCAAAGAATCCTGAATTGCAGATACCAGGTTGGGTACTCTACCGGATTCCTTAATTAAGTTGCCCAGCATCAGCATACCGATCAGAGAGCCCGCAGAGGGCAGCAGCAGAACGGTAAACAGGGTAACCGCGATAGGGAATACAATCTTTTCAGCCTTGGAAACCTGACGCAGCTGTTCCATCTTAATGACACGTTCCTTAGGAGTGGTCAGCAGTCTAATGATGGGGGGCTGGATAACAGGTACCAGTGCCATATAGCTGTAAGCTGCAATTGCGATCGCACCCAGCAGGTGAGGCGCCAGTTTCGTAGTCAGATACAGAGCGGTAGGACCGTCTGCACCGCCGATGATACCGATGGATGCCGCTTCGGGAGCGGTAAAACCAAGCAGAATCGCTCCGAAGAAAGTTACGAAAATACCCAGCTGCGCAGCTGCGCCCAGCAGTAAACTGCGCGGATTTGCCAGCAGAGGACCAAAGTCCGTACCTGCACCAATGCACAGGAAAATCAGCGGAGGATAAATACCTAAGTCCGTACCCAGATACAAGTAGTACAGCAGACCGCCGTTTTCTGTCTCTGTAGGGCTTGCCATCAAACCAGCCAGAGGCAGGTTTACCAACAGCATACCAAACGCGATAGGGATCAGCAGATAAGGCTCATATCCCTTGTGGATCGCCAAATATAAGAACAAACAAGCAATGGCAATCATAATCAATTCACCGGGCAGATTCACACCGAATAATTCGGTGTTGCACTGGAACAGCGCGTTTAAACCGGTGCTTTCCCAGAATCCTTGTAAAATTTCAAGCATTTATTGTCACCTCCCAATTACTGAAGTGCAACCAATGCATCACCTGCGGAAACAGTGTCACCCTTATTCACGGAAATAGAAGCAACGGTACCATCCGTAGGCGCTACAACTTCATTTTCCATTTTCATTGCTTCAATGACAACCAGCGTATCGCCTGCTTTCACTGCCTGACCTACGGAAACGTCTACACTCAGGATGGTACCCTGCAAAGGAGCGGTAACTTCAGAAGCACCGGCGGGTGCTGCTGCGGGCGCTGCCTGCACAGCTGCCGCAGGGGCTGCCTTCGGTGCCGCAGGCGCTGCTGCGGGTGCTGCAGGCGCTGTGAAGACTGCTGCAGAACCTGCTGCGCTGCCCAGATCTTCCACTTCTACCTCATGCGCTACGCCGTCTAAAACGATGCGGAATTTTTTGATACTCATTTTCAAATCCTCCATTCTTATCGTACAGAATCCATTCTGCTTTTCTGTGCCCAAGATGTTTCTACATTCACAATCTTGCGGATACTTTTTACTACAATCTGATCTGTGCTGCATCCGAGGTAAGCCGCAACAGCGGCGGCGGCTAATACCACATTGGTTGTATCATCCACAACAGTGGCTGCGGGTGCAGGGGCTGCAGCTGCCTTAGCGGGAGCTGCTACCTTTGGGTCCTGCTTTTTTTCTCCTTTACGAACAATATAAGCAGTCAAATCAATCATATAAGAGATGGCTAGTAAAACAATGAATACCAGCGCTAGGCTGAATACACAAACAATGGTTGCCTGACCCATCGTAATTATGTCACCATACATATTGTCTTTCCCTCCTTACAGCGGAATGTTGCCGTGCTTTTTCAAGGGCTTATCCACACGCTTGCCTTCCAGAGATTCGAAAGCACTAATCAGTCTCTTTCTGGATTCACTGGGCATAATGATATCATCCACATAGCCGTGTTCCGCGGCGATAAAAGGATTCATCATGGTATCTTGATATTCTGCGATCTTTTCTTTTCTCTTTTGCGCAGGATTATCTGCGTTTTTGATTTCATTAGAGAAAATAATATTTGCAGCGCCTTCCGCGCCCATAACAGCGATTTCAGAACCAGGCCATGCAAATACTACATCCGCGCCCAGATGTTTAGAGCACATACCGATGTAAGCACCGCCGTAAGCCTTTCTGGTAATCAGAGTTACCTTCGGAACAGTCGCTTCACTGTAGGCATACAGCATCTTTGCGCCATGACGGATGATGCCGCCGTGTTCCTGCTGTGTGCCGGGCAGGAAACCAGGTACATCTTCCAGCGTCAGCAGGGGAATATTAAAGGCATCGCAGGTACGGATGAAACGGCTTGCCTTATCGGAGGCGTTGATATCCAGGCAGCCTGCCATAGCCTTAGGCTGGTTTGCAATGACACCAATAGACTTGCCATTCAAACGA
Source organism: uncultured Lachnospiraceae bacterium (assembly GCA_944381395.1). Taxonomy (GTDB): domain Bacteria; phylum Bacillota; class Clostridia; order Lachnospirales; family Anaerotignaceae; genus CALWRB01. The sequence continues at coordinate 5,188 of CALWKY010000021.1, read as the reverse complement.
ATGAAGCAAGTAATGATGTTAGGCGCGTAATATTTCTGATATTCCATAACCTCGCCATTATCCGCAATGGTCTTGATTACCGTCATCATATCATAAGCCTTGTTAGGGCTTTCTGGAACAATATCGTTCAAGGATTCGTCCTCACGATTCAGATCATCGGTGCATGCATAAGCAGGTACACTGTCCAGATTGTTCTGAGGCAGGTAGCTGAGCAGTTCACGAATCTGCGCGATGCACTCGTCTTCTGTATCTGCGTTAAAGTGTGCGCAGCCGCTGATGGAGTTGTGTGCCATAGATCCGCCCAGTTCTTCAGCCGTTACCTGTTCACCAGTAACAGCTGCAATAACCTGAGGACCTGTGATGAACATCTGACTTACACCCTTTACCATGAAAATAAAGTCAGTCAGCGCGGGAGAATAAACAGCACCGCCTGCACAAGGTCCCATGATGACGGAAATCTGAGGGATAACGCCAGATGCCTTTGTGTTGTTGTAGAAAATGCGTCCATAACCGCCCAGTGCGTCAACGCCTTCCTGGATACGAGCCCCGCCGGAGTCGTTGATGCAGATCATGGGTGCGCCTACTTTCAGGGCAGCTTCCTGCGCCATCGCGATCTTTGCAGCGTGCATTTCACCCAGAGAACCGCCAATTACGGTAAAGTCCTGAGCCGCTGCATACACCAGTCTGCCATTGATGGTACCATAACCGGTTACAACGCCTTCACCAGGCGCTTCTTTCTTTTCCATGCCAAAGTTCTGGCAGCGGTGTTTTACAAACAATCCCATTTCTACAAAACTGCCTGCGTCAAACAACTTTTCCAGACGCTCACGAGCAGTCTGCTTGCCATTCTCATGCTGTTTCTGAATAGCCTTTTCACCGCCGCCTTGGCGAAGATGCTCTTTCAGCTTCAAAAGTTCTTCTTGCTTCTTGTTAGCCAAGATGATTTCCTCCTTTTTGATGATCTGACTTCAGCACAGCAGTTCCCCTGCGCTGTGTCATTGTTTCTCGTTTATTTCTTGAAACTTTCAGGAATCTCGTACAGTCCGCCAGACCAAGTTACCAAGTCGTCTAAAGACTGAGCCGCCAGCAGGTCTTTTGTCGCCGCGTCAGGAGAGATGCCCAGATCAGCAGGCAGCGCGACCTTGCCGGCTCTGCGCATTGCCGCGATCTCAATTTCATTGACCGCATTGTCAATAGGCGTTCCCTGCGCGATTGCCCCCAGCATACGGGCACGCTCATATTCATTTTCTGCCAGATACAAGTAAGCGATCCCCTGTTCCGTAACGACATGTGTTACGTCATCGCCATAAATCATGACAGGAGCCTCAGACATACCCGCTTTCTTGCCAATATCCACCGCATCCAGAACCGGCACGAAACCAGGACCAAACTTGCCTTTACTCTTCATCATCTGAACAACAATTTTATGCCCGGAATGAATGCTGCTTGCAGCAGCCATGTCTCTCCATGCCTTTGTTGCATGTCTGCGTCCTTCAGAGTTATTCCCCATATTAGGTGCCCCACCAAAGCCGCTTAGTCTTCCCTTTGTTACAGTAGAAGAGTTGCCTGCATAGTCCATCTGAAGTGTTCCTCCCAAAAAACAGTCGATGGCATACAAGCCCGCAATCTGTGCAATCGTGCGGTTTGAGCGCAGAATATTGTCAGGACCAGTAAAGAAAATGTCAGGTCTTGCAGATGTATAACGTTCCATACCCAGTTCTCCCCCAAAAGAAAACACCTGCTTTACCCAACCGCTTTCAATGGCAGGAATCAAGGTTGGATGCGGGTTTAAAACCCAGTTCGTACAAATTTTACCCTTCAGCCCCAAGGATTCACCAAAGGTGGGCAGAAGCAATTCAATGGCAGCGCCATTGTAACCAATGCCATGGTTCAAAGTAGTTACTTCATGTTTTGCATAAATACCTTGAATTGTCATCATACCCATCAGGATATGCGCATCCTGGATTTTCCGAGGATCTCTGGTGAAGAGTGCCTCCATGGGATAAGGCTGGTCTGCTTTAATCACATAGTCAACCCAGCTGCCGATAATATCAATGCGGGGCAAATCTTCGGTTTCAACTATCTCATTTACCTGTGCGATCACAATACCGCTTTTAAATGCTGCCGCCTCCGCGATAATAGGCGTATCTTCCGTACCGGCGCCAGTAAAGAGGTTGCCGTTTTTATCTGCTTTCATTGCAGCTATCAGACAGACATTGGGTGTTAGGTCCACAAACATACGCGCATACAGTTCCAGGTATGTATGAATTGCGCCTACATTCAGTTTGTTGTCTTCGATCATTTTTGCAATGCGTTTACTCTGTACACCTGCAAAGCAGAAATTTAATTCTCCGCCGATTCCTTTTTCAAACAGATCCAAATGAGAATCTCTGGAAACAGAAGGAATCAACATATTCAGGTTGTTTACCCTTACAGGATCCACTTTTGCCAAAGAGTCTGCCAGGAATGCCGCCTGCTTTTGATTACAGCCCTCCAGTACCACCTTATCTCCAGAATGAATCACCGTTTCCAGTAAAGGGATTATATCCTCTGTTTTTACAACTTTACCATCTGCTAATTTGCTGGCTGCCTCCACACGGCTCGCTTTAGACAGTTTTAATGTATCCCACGCCATCGAATTTTCTCCTTTCCTGAAAGCATTTTTGTCTTGTTTTTTATTATACATAATCAATCCTCCCAAGACTGCATTAAGCGTATCATGTTCCTTTCATGCAATCCAATATATATTTTTCTATGTATCTATAAATTCAAATTTATAATATAAATTTTATTTTCTCACCATCCTTTAATTTTGGCAAAAAAAATCCAGAATTTGAAAACTTCTTGAAAAAACAAAGAATTCTTAAATTCTGGTCCGAACACAGTCGTTAAAATTTTCCAAAAAATGACTTTTATTTTTGTTCATTTTCCCCCATACTTGTCGCGGCAAATTCATGGAAATGCTGCAGCAGATAGTCCCGCAATTTTTGCGCTGCGGGAGAAAGGTAAGCATCCTTTTTCCAGGAAAGGCAGATATAGCGATAGCATTTGGGAGATGCAATATGTTTTAATGTAATATTTTCACTCTGTACCGTATGCCAGGTGACACAAGGAATCAGTGCAACGCCTAACCCAGTATGGATAAACTCACGGGCGGTCTCTGGATTATCACTTTCCAAAGCAATGTGGGGTACAAATCCTGCCATTTGGCAATAATAGTCTGTAATATTACGCAGGCTGCGTCCTTTGGGCAGACAGATAAATCCCATTTCCGAAAGCTCTGATAATGTAATTTCATCTTGATTGGCATAAGGGCTATCCTGGGGCATGGCAACTAAAAGTTCTTCTTCTAACAGTGTCACCGTATGGTCATTATCCACCGGGTACATACTGGAGAAAAGAGAAAGATCTGCTGCCGGCGTTTTTTCTTCCATTTCTGTCTGCTGCTGCACGATAAAGAAATGAATATCCGGGTATTCCTTATGAAATGCCATTAATAAAGAAGAAATCAAGGTAGATGCCGCATACAGATATAGACTGACATTCATGCCTTCTCGTTCCTTCATGTCAGAGATTTCTTTCTGAATATCCTCGATTTCCTGCATGATCCTCTCTGTATGACGCAAAAGGACTGCACCATATTGGTTTAAAACAATATTACGTCCCTTTCTGTCAAAACATTTTACACCCAATTCATTTTCTAAGGACTTCAGGGTACGGCTTAAAGATGGTTGAGAAATATGCAGCTGTTCTGCCGTCTTTGTCAAATGTTGCAATTCTGCCGTTTTTTGAAAATATTTTAGTGCGAGTAGTGTAATTTCCATAAAGGATACTGCCCCCTTTATTCTTTTGCAATTGATGTATTCGAAGTTATTATATTTTTTTCCATATCAAAAGTCAACATTGTTCGAGAACCACACGAAAAAGAGGAAGGAAACTCTTCGAAAACGAAAAATTTCCTTCCTTCTTTTTCTTTATGGAAGCATAGCATCCAGTTTCCGGCAAATATAATCTTCCACATCCTCTAACGGAATTTGCAGTGCAATGGATAATTCTCCATATAATAAGGCTTCTGCTTGTTTTTTATACTGCTGGTCATTGCGTCCCATTTTCCTGCCAGACTCCCGCAGCTGCAAATTCTTTTCATAAACACTCTTTAAAATGCGCGTTAAATCCACACAGCTGTGGGTTTCCAGCGCATTCCGATAGGCTGCGTCTTTCTCTTTGAAACCCGGCTGTTCTTCAAACACGGCGATCTGCGGAATGGATAATATAAATTGATCTGCTTCCTGCCGGTTCATGACAGCCCGCATAAAAAGGGAGGTATCCGTAGGAATATAGATGCTCCCTTTTCCATAAACAGGCTGAAGACGATAATAAGGTTTTTGTTTGCGCTCCAGCGGTGTGCCTACCGGGATACCCACATCCTCTACCAGACAGACGCCCATATCATGATACACCACATAATCACCTTTTTGAAACATCTTTTCTCCCCCTTTCTGCTTGAACAACGTTTCTCTTTTTATTTTACCAGAAAAATTTTTCCGGTGTAAGGCTTTTCTCTCCATAAAAAAAGACTTTCTGTCTGATCTATGACAGAAAGCCCTTTCCATGACAGGATTTATGCTTCTTCGATGCTTACTACGGTATAACCAGCATCCGTAACAGTTTGTGTCAAAGCAGCATCACTGACAGGTGCGTGCAGTGTTACATAAGCACATTTATCTTCCAGAGAAACCTCCGCTTCCACGCCTTCCATAGCGTTGAGCGCCTGGGACACTCTGCCGGTGCAGTGGCTGCACATCATACCATCAATTTTCACTACTTTTTTCATCTGAAACTCCTCCTTTTTTTGTTCTGGTTGTTCTGTTTCTACAGGTTGTATCGTTACAGGGCAAGCGCCTGTTTTGCAGTTTTGCTTTTCTAAAGAAGGGCGGAAGAAACGCAGTCTTAAGGCGTTTCCCACCACAAAAGCAGAGCTGAAACTCATAGCTGCCGCCGCAAACATGGGGTTTAATTTCCACTGTAATGCGGAATAAAATACACCTGCCGCTAAGGGAATTCCACAGGCATTATAGAAAAATGCCCAGAATAGATTTTCTTTAATATTGCGGATGGTGGCACGGCTTAACTCAATGGCTGTGACCGCATCCCGCAGATCGCTTTTCATCAGCACAATATCCGCCGA
>CALWKY010000020.1 GCA_944381395.1 uncultured Lachnospiraceae bacterium | reverse complement strand
AGCTTTTTTACAGAAAAGCCGTCTATTTCACGTTTATATAAAGTAGGAACTATTTTAAAACGAGGTGAGAAAGATGGCTTTTTTATATTTGATGAACATTATACAAATCGTCAAAAATAGAACAATGTCTATTTGCCGATTTGTCAGAACAGCATTTATTGGTCACAGAGAAACAACTCTAGAAAAAATAGAGGGAGGGAAAGCTACTTTGATTTTGGGCGATAGTGGATATCTGCAGAGCTCGGAAAAAATGATGGAAGATTACAGAGAACGATTATTCGATTATTGCCAGAAAAGAGGATTTCAGGTGCTGGTGCTGCTTGAAGTGAATAGCTCTAATAAATCATGTCAGAATTTGGCTGCGAAGAAAGTATTACAATTAGTGGAAAAGCAATATATAAATATGATTGTAATTGTCGGCGGAATATCCCAGAAACGATGGATAGAGATTTCAAAGAGTATGCTAAAAAGAAAAGTAGAAGTTGAATATCTCTCAACAATTGAGGACTTAAATACATACAGATAGCATAGGTATGGTTGACTGGGAGGTTATAAAAAGGTATATTTTAGGTGAGGATGAGAAATCAGATCTAAAACATAAATTTTCTAATACCAGAGACTTTTCAAAGTCTGCTTTCAATTCTGGAAAATAAAATGATATGAGGTACTCTATGGCAAAAGCAATTCTTACATTAGACGAGATAAATCTTCTTCGACACAGCGAAGAACCTAAAAATACAAAGCTATATGGAAATCTATATGAAACTTTGAATAATCTGAAGAATACAAAAGCTGTTACACTAGGAATGATACCGGAACTTGATGAAGCAGGAGTTGCAGCTCTGACCTACAATAAGAAATCGTTGATTGATACTGTGATTAAAGAATGGTATGCAGAGCGAGTAAGTGAGGAGGATCCGGATAAAAAAGTCCGCTGTGGTTTATGCAATACACCGAACAAATATCTGTACTTTATCAGAAACCGACTTAATGGACAGACGTTGAATGTGGGGTCTTCCTGTATTACAAAATTCCCGGGGATGGAGGGATATATAGAGCAGAAGAAGCAAATGAGTCAGATACACAAGAATCATCGAATTGCAGCCAGACGAATGGAATTCCATAAAAGGTTTCCCGATGTGGAAGAAACAATTTCAAATGCGGATAACTATATGGACTCTTTGCCAATTGTATTGCCAGCGGAGCTTTATAACAAACTAAAGAATACTGGAAACAGAATGCATGCCGTTTATAACGTATATGTGAATGAAGGAAAGAAGCCGATTCAGAGTGCGCTGGATTCTTTTGAGCTATTTGAGCTTGCGAAGACGCAGTTTTCTCTGTTATCAAAAGACGCAGATGGTTTTATTACGGAGAATCAAGGAAATCCACTCATATGCAAAAAAAGTGAAGTGGACTGGCTTTTGTTACATCATAAAAAAAGCACAGTACAGAGAATAGCAGAAAATGGAGGCAAATATAATGAGTATACATTAGGGGCGGTTTCTTCATATGATTTTGTAAAATCATATATCAAGCTTTTTATAGAACGAAACCGCTCGAAACTTATAAAGTTAAAAACGATGAATGACAGAACATTAAATTTTCAGGCGGTACTATCTATGAGAGAATATCCGCAAATACAGTATACGATAAAGTTCAGTGATTTTATGAAACAGATTGGCGCAAAATGCATTTTAGATGAGGAATATACATATTCAGAAAAAGAGCTTTTGGGCATTGCACAGATTAATAGGACCTATGAAAATTTGAATACGATTCTGGGATATATTGCGTCGATTATGAAGAAACTGGAATATGCATTCCTGATAGATTCAGATTCAGAAGAGTTGATTCTTTATCGTCGGAAGGATCAGGCAATTCGAACAATACAGATATCTCGTTTTTTGGATGGATATAATAAGCATATATTGGATCCGGACGATAAAATTGAAAAATATTTAAAGAATGTGACTCTCTCTAAAAATAGCAAATGGTATAGCTACGGAAGACAGGTTCAGTTAGGTATTGCAAATAAAATTGCCAAATTGTATAAACAGCAGATCCAGGAGCAGTAGATGAAAAGGGGAAAAAACGTGAAAAATGCATCTGGAAAAACAAGCTGGAAAGTTGGACAGAGTGACATAGCTGAAATCAAGAGGATTGCGACCTCATTTTTGTATGAAGCTGTAGTGGAAAATACGAGTATTCCTTTTGCTGCCCATCATCCCTTTTTTGATAGCACCTGGCTCCTATATGAAGATCAGATTGTTAACATCATGGATAATGAGGAAGCTTTTTTGGCAATCTGTAGAAAAAGGGAAGAACAGATTTGGAAGATAAATGAGGTGGAATTGTTCTTCGGTTTAATTACAAAGCCATTTCGGTTGCTGTTTTTGAAAGAGACAAAAGAATTTATGACGCAGAAAGATTTTAGCGAATCTTTAAAGTTTGTCTGGACTTCATGTGAAGATCCGAACCAGGATCCATATGTGGATGTGGATACCATTATTTCTTGGTTTTATGAATCGGATAAAAATTTTCTTATGGGCAAGGAAGAACTTGCAGTGTTTCACCAATTCCCGGAAGAAATAAATATCTATAGGGGAGTTGCCGTTTACAGAAATCCAGATGGTATTTCATGGACCATGGATTCTAAAACGGCAGAATGGTTTGCTCATAGATTCGATACGGGAAAACAGCATGGATATGTCAGGACTGGTATGATTGATAAAAGACATATTCTAGCTTATTTTGATGAACGAGGTGAAAAAGAGATTGTAATTGATCGGAACTATTTGAGGGATTACAGATAGACTGGAGGGCAAAGCGTTTGAATGCGGAGAAAATAGCTTCTGTCTACAGGAAACTTCTGGAGATGATAAATCAAAGGATTAGACAGAACTAGAAATCAGAGAGAGCAAGGAGTCATTTTGGATTAGTTTGAAAGATAATCTAAAATGACTTTTTGATTATGAAGAAATCAAAGATAGTTTTTAAATATTGCTAAATAAATATAAATGAATTGAAATGATACTATATTTCCTTATAAATTAATATTCAAATTTCAGAGAATAATTTAGCGCCAGCCATGCTAGTTTTTGTGGTTGGCGTTTTTATCTTATCCGGATGCTTCTATGGAACTATATTCTAAACTTATACATTCAAAACATCTCATAAAAATCCTCAAATCAAATGATAGCGTATCTTTACATATCCATAAAAAGAATTATGATAATGCACACTTATGCGGTTGAATTTCACTTTTTTAAAAAATTTTAAAGTTTTTTACAGAAAACGGCACTTTTTTTAGTTGGTATATATTAGTGCACCTTGATAATTGCATATAGCTAATATACCAAAAGTATCAATTTTCAGGTGAGAGCAACCATAAAAAGAAAGGAGCAAAAGAT
>CALWKY010000019.1 GCA_944381395.1 uncultured Lachnospiraceae bacterium | reverse complement strand
AGGAATTTCGCTACCTTAGGACCGTTATAGTTACGGCCGCCGTTTACTGGGGCTTGAATTCAAAGCTTCGCTTGCGCTAACCTCTCCTTTTGACCTTCCAGCACCGGGCAGGTGTCAGCCCCTATACTTCACCTTACGGTTTCGCAGAGACCTATGTTTTTGCTAAACAGTTGCGTGAGCCTCTTTTCTGCGGCCACATCTCTGTGGCTCCCCTTATCCCTAAGTTACGGGGTCATTTTGCCGAGTTCCTTAACAACACTTCTCCCGTCGGCCTGTGGATTTTCTCCTCATCTACCTGTGTCGGTTTACGGTACGGGTACAATCAACACTATAGCGGCTTTTCTCGACAGTGTGGATTCAGCAACTTCCCTACTCTTGTTCAGTCCCTATCGCACTTCGTCATTTGCTGGCGGATTTGCCTACCAACTAAAACTTTGTGCTTAGCCGGGTTTTCCCTTTCCCCGGTTTGCTTATCCTCCTGTGTCCCCACAGTTCTGATTGATTGTAGTACTGGAATCTCTACCAGTTGTCCATCGACTACGACTCTCGTCCTCGCCTTAGGTCCCGACTTACCCTGAGAAGATCAGCTTTACTCAGGAAACCTTAGATATTCGGCCTATAAGATTCTTACTTATATCTCGCTACTCATTCCGGCATTCTCTCTTCTGTTTCGTCCACTCTCACTTACGTTTGAGCTTCGTCCTTACAGATTGCTCCTCTACCACTGACGTCTTACTGACTGTCAATCCGTAGCTTCGGTGTCGTGTTTTAGCCCCGTTAATTTTCGGCGCAGGTTTTCTCGACTAGTGAGCTATTACGCACTCTTTAAATGTATGGCTGCTTCTAAGCCAACATCCTAGTTGTCTTTGAAATCCCACATCCTTTTCCACTTAACACGTACTTTGGGACCTTAGCTGTCGGTCTGGGCTCTTTCCCTTTTGACCACGAGACTTATCTCACGTAGTCTGACTCCTGATGATATCTTGACGGCATTCTTAGTTTGATACGTGTTGGTATCCTTTTGGGGACCCGCGACGATTCAGTGCTTTACCTCCGTTAGACTTCTATCAAGGCTAGCCCTAAAGCTATTTCGAGGAGAACCAGCTATCTCCGAGTTCGATTGGAATTTCTCCGCTACCCACACCTCATCACCACCTTTTTCAACAGATGTGTGTTCGGTCCTCCAAAGCCTTTTACGGCTCCTTCAACCTGGACATGGGTAGGTCACCCGGTTTCGGGTCTACTCATACCAACTATCCGCCCTCTTCAGACTTGGTTTCCCTTCGGCTCCGCACCTTCAGTGCTTAACCTCGCTGGCATGAGTAACTCGCCGGACCGTTCTACAAAAAGTACGCCGTCAGCCCGCAGGCCTTCGACTGTTTGTAGGCACTAGGTTTCAGGTTCTCTTTCACTCCCCTCCCGGGGTCCTTTTCACCTTTCCTTCACAGTACTGCTTCACTATCGGTCACTGGGGAGTATTTAGGCTTGGGGGGTGGTCCCCCCGGCTTCCCACAGGGTTTCTCGTGTCCCGTGGTACTCTGGATACTGCGGCAGGTCTTCTGGTTTCGTCTACAGGACTTTCACCCTCTTTGGTGTGCTTTCCCAAAACACTTCGACTACCATACCTCCATTGCTCTTTGCAGTCCGCAACCCCAAAAGACTAGGTCTCTTGGTTTGGCCTCTTTCCCGTTCGCTCGCCGCTACTTAGGAAATCGAGTTTTCTTTCTCCTCCTGCTGCTACTTAGATGTTTCAGTTCACAGCGTTCCCTTCCATACGCTATGGATTTACGCATGGATACTTGAGGTTTGCTCAAGTAGGTTTCCCCATTCAGAAATCTCCGGATCGATGGCTATTTGCGCCTCCCCGAAGCTTTTCGCAGCTTATCACGTCTTTCATCGGCTCCCAGTGCCAAGGCATTCACCTTGTGCCCTTTCTTGCTTGACCAGTTCTATATAGCTTGTTCAATCACTTGAATTCGTAGCGTAATAAAGTAAAAAGTTGTTCTTTCTTTACTACAGTTTTTTTCTTCGATTTTTGACTCTATATATTTGTATTCAGTTTTCAAGGTGCTATCTTTGCGGCATTTCGTGACCGCTTGAATATATTATCACGCACAGAAATAATTGTCAAGAATATTTTTTATTTTTTTCCTTTTTTCCACCACATTGTTTTTTTCCCTTTTCTCAAGCAAAAAAGCCCGCGAAGAATCTCTTTTCATCGCGGGCTTTTTCCTGTTCCAACCTTAAGTGAATATTTTGAGCACCACATGGAGCAGCATATTATTTTCATAGAAATAATGTGCAATTTTTGTTTCCTCCATAGCATCTACCACCTGAGGTAATTTTTCCCAGCAGCGCAGATAAACCATAATGGTAAAAATGACCCACAGCACTACAGTTCCCTTCAACAATCCTACCCCAAAGCCAAGGCTGCGGTTAAAGGTGCTGAGGATCGGCATTTCAGAGATAATATGCAGTGCCGCCAATACAAACTTGACCGCAACAAAAACTACAAGAAAGGTCAGCACAACACTGATGATATTGATACAGATATTTGCCAAAAATCCAGAAATGTAACCATCAATACCGCTTACGTCCAGCACTTCATACGTCACGCTATTATGATTCGCCAATAAAGATTCTTTTAAAAACGAAGGCAGCTGCAAGCTTTCAATGATTTCCCGGCTTCCCGCATTGATGCTGTCTGTCAAAGTGCTTCCAATGGTCACTTTATCTGCAATGGCATCTGATAAAGTACCATACAAAGCTGTTCCCCGTAAAAATGTTGCCGTATATGGTGTAAGGGCAATGGTCATCAAACTTGCCAGCAAATAAGGCAAAAAACTTAATGTTGCCATTAAAAATCCCTTTCGGAATGACTGAATACCGCAGAATAAAAGCACTGCCAGCACCAGCCCATCCAATAAATAAGGCAAAAATCCAAATTCATTGGTCATATTCTCTTCTCCTTTACATGAAAAGTTTTACAGCTTTATGATGCAGGGGTTGTTCCCTGGGTATTGTCTGTATCTGCGGTACCTTCCTGATCTTCTGCTGCGGTATCCTTTTCTGAATTTTGTGTATCGCCGTTTTCCGGTACTGTTTCATCTGTATTTGTATCTGTTGGATTGGTTGTACTTTCCGGCGTATTTTCCCCTTCCGTTGCAGGTTCTGTTTCTTGATCTTCTTGCTGATTCTCTGTAGATTGTATTTTTCGCATATCTGCCAGCATAGCACTTTCTTGAGAAACAATCATAACTGTTTGAATATTGCCTAAAGGGAAAATAGAATTTAAATCCATGGTGGCAGTATACGTCCAGGATTCTCTTCCAGACAGTGTGAAGCCCTTATAATTGCGGTCACATCCCGCCACAATACCATCCGCTCCCGAATAAAGATAAGTAATTTCTTTTTCCATCTGATTAGAAAACTTTTGGGCGCCTTTCGATGAAACCGCAATGAAAGTATTTTTTTCTACCCCTTCCATTCCAGAAAGGCTCTCGCCCAATGCCAAAACCACTTCTTCTTTATTGCCAAATGAAATCTGGCTGACTGTATTAGTCAGTGCAATGTTCCAGTTTTCTTCCCCGCTTGTATTGTATCCGCTTAAACTGCTGTCTGTCAGCACACAAAGGATATTGCCTTCCATGAAACCAAGCTTTGCCGGCAATTCATTATTTTTCTCCACTGCCGCAAACATACTGTCTGCATAGTTTTCGCTATCTGTACTGTTAATATAGAAAAACAAAATTCTGCCAGTTAATTTAATGTCGCTGGTATCCACATAGCTTACGGCAAAATAGCGATTATCATCAGAAACATCACTGCACAAAGGATAAACACCGCTGCTTTCTTCCACACGTGCCTTTAAGATATTGCCTTTTGCGTCATAAACACTGATGCGGTAACCTTTTTCTTCTTTTGTAATCAAAGAAAGATACCCATTGGCGTTAAGCGCGAACTGCATCAGACTGCCCTCTGCCTGCACCTGATAAACCAAACCATTGGTATTATATACCCGCACGACACGTCCGCTCATATCGCCTACTGCCGCATAATCTTCTTCCTGAATAGCTGTAGGCGTCGTCATGGTGAAGGTATCATTCCAAATGAGATTATTTACACTCTCGTACATTTTCACACCATCTTTGGTACACACCAGGAAATATTTATCCAATGGTAAAACCGTTGTGCCGCCTGTATGATCCAATGGCAACACAGGTGTTGTGTTCATCACTGATGTTTGTTGCGCAGTATTACTCTGTGACCAGCTAGATATCCAGGCACGGATTTTTCCGCTTCCATAAAAAGTATCCAGATAGACACCCATCACACCAATTGCACAAACCAACATAATCGCAGCCATAATATATAACGTCCGGCTGCTTTTTCCTTTCTTGCCATTTGGTTGCCTCTGTTCCATATATTTCCTCCTCGCAAAAATATTTTGCCCGACGGATTTTTTCAGCAAGTCAGCCATGAAAACATATGTTTCCACATATCCTGCTTTGGCTGTTCTATTTATCTTACTACGTCAAAAGATTTTTGTAAATGCAAGAAATAGATTCCTATTTTGCAAAACATCTTTATTTTATTGAAAAAACAACATTCTTTTTTTCTGTCTTAAAGAAATCGAAAGAATTGCCGTCTAAAATAAATACTGTTTTGTCCCTGAAAGAAAAAACACCTTAGAAATGCCACGGATAAACTAACCCTATGGTGATTTCTGAAAACCATAACGCACGCAACGAGCATTTATTTCCAATTTTCAACCATATAAAATACAAAAGACACCGGCAGTACCACTGCCAGCGTCCTTGTAACAAAATCATGCAAGGGTAGAAACGATTTTAAATAGAAAGTTCCTGCAAAATATTTTCAGCCAATTGTCTGCTTGCGTCTGCCTGAGGATGTAAAAGTCCATCTTCCTGTGCAGAAATGAATCCATTCTGGTGCGCCCAAGCAAAAGCCGGCTGGGCAAAATGGGAAATCTCGCCCGCATCGTCAAACTCCGTCAAACCAGGATAGTCCATCAGCATAGGGCTGCCCATATAATGCCAAAAGATTGTCACCATCTGTTCCAGGCTAACAGCATCTTCCGGTCCGAATGTTCCATCGCCATATCCGCCTGCAATGCGTTCGCTGGCAGCCCAACGAATGGCTTCTGCATATTCCGCGCCCTCTTCTACATCGGTATATTGCATCGCGTAGTTAACCACTGGTTTACCAGCCAATTCATGCAGCATCATAAGCAGTTCCCCACGGGTTAAAGGATCCTCTGCGGGCTGTTCTTCCTGAGGCAATACCGTCAAATAGTCAGCGTATGCCTGGCCAGGATAGGATGCAGCATATGCATCATACCAAGCCATTACCCAGCTGCCGGTCTGGATATCCTCTTTTGTCACAGTTTCATCTGATCCATAGAGGGAAAGTTTCGTATTTTCATTGATCAAAAGGTATAAACCACCATTATCAGTTGTAATTTTCAATTGATCTTCTTCCAAAGAAATGGCTTCCACTTCATGGAGCTGTGCACAGCCTGCATCCATAGGAACATTCCAAACCACCGCAAAAGCCATGGACTGGGGCGGCAAAGAACTGGTGGCTGCCATACTATGGAATACATAAATGCCGTCTCCCGTCTGAAGATCCGCAGGATCCCCAGCCCCATACAGCCGGCTGTCAACCCAAACGGTCTGCTCTGTGATATTCATAACATACTCGCCGTACCGTTCGGAATCCAAACACAACTGAGTGATATTGCCATTCTTATCTTTTACAATTTCCCGCAATGTGCCATAATACAGCACGCTATCCGGTAAAGCAGGCATCTCTTCTTCTGCAACAGATGTAGAAATGGGAACCGCGGCAGGTTCTGCGGCAAGAATCGGAACAGCTATTGCAAAAATGAGTAAGCCAGTAAGTGCCAATACGAATAAATTCTTTTTCATACAATCTGCCCCTTCCTGCAAAATAAAAGTCTTTCCAGTAATTTCTTATTTTACTGATGAAACGTATCTGCCCATGGGAAGGTTCCAATTTTATTATGAAATATTTTGTATCTATGAAAAAGATTCTCCTATTCAGTCTTAGGAAAACCAGTGCTAAACTTTTATAAAGCAAGAGACCGGATCAGCATATTCCCGCCTGTTTTTTCTAAAAATGAATAAAAAACCGCACGGATACCAACTCAAATTCCATTTATATTTTTTCACATTGAAATTGGGATATTTCCTCTAAAAGATTTTGATAAATGTTTATTATGGATGAATTTCTAAAATAAAAAACGGCATAACCATTATTATGCCGTTTCCTTACATCTATTTTATTCTGATACCATTTCATCAAACAGCCGCATATATTCTTTTGCAGAATGCTTCCAGGAAAAATCAGAACGCATGGCATTTTCCACCACATGGTTCCATTCTTCCTGACCCATATGATATACCCGAAGCGCTTCCCGCACTGCCCAAAGCAGTCCATTTCCGTCATAATTCTCAAAAACAAAGCCATTGCCTTGTTTCGTGCAAGTATCATACATATGAACCGTATCCGCCAAACCGCCTGTTTTTCTCACAATGGGAATGGTGCCGTAACGCAGGCTGAAAATCTGTCCCAAACCGCAAGGTTCAAATAAGCTGGGCATCAAGAACAAATCACTGCCGGCATAAATTTGCTGTGCCAGTTTTTCATCAAAGAAAATATTTGCGCTGACTCTGCCGCGGTATTGCTCCGCCATAGCCTTAAACATATATTCAAAACGGTTTTCCCCTGTACCTAACAGGACAAACTGTACGTCTTCTGCCATAATCTGATGAAATACTCCGGAAAGGATATCCACGCCCTTTTGGTCTACCAGACGGCTGATCATACCAATAATGGGTACATCCCGCTTTTCCAGATGGAGCATTTCCTGTAAATATGCTTTATTTTTTTTCTTTCCTTCTAATTGATTCACATCATAAGGAAATGCAATGCGGGGATCCTTTGCCGGATTATTGAGGGTATAGTCCACGCCATTTAGGATGCCGCTAAGAACATCTTTTCTGCTTTCCAAAATGCCCTCCATACCATAGCCATAGGCTCTGGTACGGATTTCATTGGCATAGGTAGGGCTAACAGTGCTGATACGATCTGCATATACCAAGCCCATTTTCATGTAGCTTACATTGCCATAAAACTCCACACTGCCATTTTCATAGCAATAATAAGGCACATCCAGCATTTCCATGGTACTGCGGTCAAAATTTCCCTGATACTGTAGATTGTGTATGGTAAAAAGGGTCTTGATGTTGGAGTAGTACAGCATTTTCCCATAGATTTCTTTTAAATACATGCAAATAGGTCCGCACTGCCAATCATTACACTGGATAACATCCGGATAGAAGTCCAGCATTGCCAGCATATCCAGCACCGCTTTGCTAAAGAACGCAAAGCGCTCATTATCGTCTCCATATCCGTATAAACCGCCTCTGCCAAAATAGAAATTATTCTCTATAAAATAGACCGGTACCGGTCCTTCCTTTACTAACACCTTTGCTGTCTGTGTACGCCAGGAAAGTTTAATCGGAAATTCTCCCAGCATTTTCACACCATACATCGTCTCATCTTTAATCGATTGATAACGTGGAATTACCAATCGCACGTCTACGCCAAGCTGCTGCAATGCCATAGGTAAAGAACCAGCCACATCGCCCAGTCCGCCGCTTTTGATAAATGGTGTTGCTTCTGATGCTACTATCAAAACTTTCCTTTTTTGCATATGCGTCACTCCTTCTATTGCATTTTACTATAAAATGCATTTTTTTCCAATAGATTTCTCATGGAGATAAAAATATTTTACATGATTCTTGATTTTGTAGAAAAAAAGCGTCTTATTTTTTCCGATTCCTTACAAAATATGGTATAATAATCCCAGACTTTTCCTATGACTGCTATCTGCCGCTGTCTATTTTTTCATGGAAAATGGTATTTTTCTGAAATTTCTGCCGCTCTTATGATTTTTGGGATATATTTTTTCTATCGAATGGTATCCTAATTACAATAGACACAGGACCAAATCTGTCAAAATAATTGCTTATCGAAATGATTTCTATTGTTGACAGCATCATTACAAGTATTTCCAATGGCGCGCAGTCTAAACAGTCTTATTTCTAAAATTCCGGGAAACGATGTAAATTTATATTTCCGTGGAATATTACAAAAATAAAAGCCGAAAGGAGTTTATTATGACAACAGAAAAAAAATTACCCAAACGAAAAGATGTGCCCCAAGCATATAAGTGGCATATTGAAGATTTTTATGAAACAGAAGCATTATGGCAGGAAGATAAAACCGCCTTACAGCAGGAACTGCCCGCATTGTCCGCACTGGAAAATCATTTTGGTCAGGATGCCGCGTCCTTTTTCCACGCATTGGATACCATTGTGGCATCCAATCAAAAGCTGGATAAAATTTATACCTATGCCCAGATGAAGCTCCATGAAGATAGCGGCAATGCAGCTTCCCAGTCCATGTCTGCCCAGGCGGATTCTCTTTTGATTGCTTACAGCACAGCAACCGCTTTCTTAAGCCCTGCCATTTTATCTCTTCCGGAAGATACCATTTCTGCTTTCTGCAAAGAATTTCCGGAAAAAGCAAAACTATATCAGCATTTTTTAGAAAATTTGCTGCGGCAAAAATCTCATAGTCTTTCTGCCGCAGAAGAAAAACTATTGGCGCAGGCAGGTGAATTAGGCGGAGCACCTCAGCAGATCTTTACCATGCTCAACGAGGCAGATCTGACTTTCCCCGCCATCTTAGATGAAGCAGGCAATGTCCATGAACTGACCAAAGGTCGTTATATTTCCTATTTGGAAAGCAATGACCGTGCTTTGCGCGCCAACGCTTTCCATGCCCTTTATGACGCTTATGGCAGACAGAAAAACACGCTGGCAGCCATTTATAGCGCCTCTGTAAAAAGTGATGTATTCTTTGCGAAGGCTAGAAATTATGCTTCCGCTATGGAAATGGCATTGGCAGACGATCATATTCCCCTTTCCGTTTATGATACCCTCATTGAAACTGTTCATGCACATCTGCCTTTGATGCACAAGTATGTTTCTCTTCGGAAAAAATTACTGGGCGTGGATGAACTGCATATGTATGATCTGTATGCGCCTCTGGTGCCTGATGCACAGTGCCACATTTCCTTTGCAGAAGCAAAAGCGACGGTATTGAAGGCTCTTTCTGTCATGGGAAAAACATATACCGACGCACTGGAAAAGGGTATGGAAAGCGGCTGGATTGATATATATGAAAACGAAGGGAAACGCAGCGGCGCTTACAGCTGGGGCAGTTTTAGCGTCCATCCCTTTGTACTGCTCAATCACAATGATACCCTCAACAGCATGTTTACCTTAGCCCATGAAATGGGGCACGCAATGCACAGCTATTTCACCTGGAAGAGTCAGCCTTTCCTGTATGCAGATCATAAAATTTTTGTTGCGGAAGTGGCTTCTACCTGTAATGAAGCACTGCTGATGGAATACCTGCGTAACCATACCCAGGACGAAAACTACCGCCGGTATCTCATCAACTATTTTATGGAACAGTTCCGCGGCACACTGTTCCGCCAGACCATGTTTGCGGAATTTGAAAAAATTACCCATGAGATGGCAGAACGGGGGGAAGCGCTGACCCAAGAAGGCATGAATCAGATTTACCATGATTTGAATCGCCGGTACTTTGGGGATGATATTGTCATCGATGCAGACATTGATTTGGAATGGGCACGGATTCCTCATTTCTACAATGCGTTTTATGTTTACCAATACGCTACAGGCTACAGTGCGGCTATCGCCCTTTCTCAGCGGATCTTGTCAGAAGGAGCACCTGCTGTGGCAGATTATCTGGATTTCCTTTCCAAGGGCAGCAGCAAATATTCCATTGACTTATTAAAGGGTGCCGGTGTGGATATGTCTCAAAAAGCACCCATTGAAAACGCTCTGGCTGTTTTTGCAGAATTAGTAGATGAAATGGAAAGCTGGACAAAATAAATCAATTCCCAATCCATGGGGAACAATAAAAAAGCGGGAGTAACTACTCCTGCTTTTTCTTTTTTTAGATCTATGGCATGCTTTTTCTTTTTCGAATCTTCTTCTATGCGCTTTTGGACTGATGTTTCACTTTTGATTTACCAGTTTGATTCCCCTTTGAAAAAATCAGCTTTGCTCCACTTCTAAAAGCAGTCCTTAATTTTTATTGGCACATCCTATCTGCACCCTTTTGTCTCTGTTTTCTCCTTATCTCTTCCCGTATGAATCTGGTCTGGTTTTAAATCCGCTTTTTCATTGTAAACTATTTTATTTTTTATGTTGACAATTCGTTTTTATATGTTTACAATACAAGTAACGCGGTTGACAATTAAAATTGGGGAGGAAAAACGTATGAAAACCAACACAAAAACTTTAACAATGATTGCACTGGTGACTGCCATGATCTGTATCGCAGCGCCTATCAGCATTCCTGTACCCTTTAGCCCAGTTCCACTTACTTTGTGTACCTTTGTACTGTATCTGGCAGCTTACATTTTAGGAGCGAAATATGCTACCATCGCCACTGCCATATATTTGCTGATCGGCTTTATCGGTGTTCCTGTTTTCAGCGGTTATACCGCGGGAATCCAAAAATTGGCAGGCGCCAGCGGCGGCTATCTCATCGGATTTTTGTTTGTATCTTTGATCAGCGGTTTTTTTATTGACCGCTATCCCAATCGGAAAGGAATACAGATTTTAGGCATGTTCCTGGCATCGGTTGTAAACTACTCCCTGGGTACGTTTCAAATGAGCCGTGTGATGGGAACCAGCTTTTGGGCAACACTGCCTGCCGGCTGTTTCCTCTATCTGCCTTTGGATATTGTAAAAATTTTCGTTGCGTGCTGGTTAGGCGCACAGTTAAAGCCTTACTTAAAAAGAGTAACGGCATAATCCCCGCGACCTACAAAAAAGGAGGTATAAACCTCCTTTTTTTATGCATTATTTTTTTCTCGGCGCGGCAAAGAGAAAAAACAGCACCACCAGATAAATCCCGTAAACCCATCTGGAAAGAGAACCTGCCCAAGGATATTCACTTCCCAGAATTGTAAACAGGTCTGCCAAAAATACCACCAATGATAAAAGAGATATGGCAATGATCAAGCGTGTGCCTTTTTTCATGTTCTTTCTCCTTTCACCATGCTTTTAATCTTCTAAGTACGTATCCAGCACTGTCCACAGTTCTTCTACACCCGTCTTTTTTTCTCCGGAAAAAGGAATCAGAATATCTCCCTGCTCCAGCTGCAAGCCTTTACGGATCAAAGAAAGTTGTTTCTGCATTTGGTTCCGGCTGATTTTATCGGATTTTGTAGCAACGACAATAATCTGATAACCATAGTGCTTTAGCCAGGCATGCATGAGGCGGTCATTTTCCCCCGGTTCATGACGAATATCCACCAAAAGCACAATGGCACGCAATGTTTGGCGGTGGTTCAAATAATCTTCAATCATTTTTCCCCATTTTTCAATTTCTGTTTTGGGTGCTTTGGCATAACCATAACCAGGCAAGTCTACCACATACATGACATCATTTACATTATAAAAATTGATGGTGCGGGTCTTACCCGGCTGGGAAGATGTTCTTGCCAATGCTCTTCTGCCTAAAATGGCATTGATCAGGGTAGATTTCCCCACATTGGATTTTCCCGCAAAGGCAATCTCCGGCAAACCATCTGCAGGGTATTGGGAAAATTTCACGCCCACTGCCGCCAGGCTGCTTTTCTTTACTTCCATACGCTTTCTCCTTTCGCCAATGCCCAGTGCAGAGCCTCATCCAATGTTGCAATGGGAACCAGCTCTAAGCCTTCCTTGATTTGTTTGGGAACTTCTGCCATCTGTTTTTCATTTTCTTTGGGGAAAAGCACCGTTTTCACACCAGCTTTTTTTGCCGCCAGGGTCTTTTCTGTCAAGCCGCCAATGGGTAATATCCTGCCGCGGATGGTAATTTCTCCCGTCATGGCAACATCCCGCCGTACTTTTCTCCCTGTTAAGGCAGAAAGCATGGCAACTGCCATAGTCACACCGGCAGAAGGACCGTCTTTCGGCACAGCGCCTTCCGGAATATGGATATGGATATCCTGTTTTTTATAGAAATCTTTTGCCAACGTATAACGCTCACTGCCGGAACGGATGGCACTTAGGGCAGCTCTGGCGGACTCTTTCATCACATCACCCAGATTACCGGTCAAAAGCAGTTTGCCATCTCCAGGCATCACATTGACTTCTATGGAAAGGGTAGTGCCGCCCATCTGCGTCCAAGCCAGCCCACGGACAATACCTACCTGGTCTTCCTCATAGATCTGATCTGTTTCATAGAGGCGGATTCCTAAGTAATGCTCCAGATTCTTTTCCGTTACAACAATGCGCTTCTTTTCTCCTGTCAGAATTTCCTTCACTGCTTTCCGGCAGACAGCAGCAATCTGCTGTTCCAGCTTACGCACCCCCGCCTCCTTGGTATAACCATCAATAATCGCTTCCATACCTTCTTTGCGGATGGAAAGTTCTGCCGGCTGCAATCCATGTTTTTTACGCTGTTTGGGCAGTAAATGCTCTGCTGCGATATGATATTTTTCCTCTGCCGTATAGCTGTCTAAAGAAATGATTTCCATACGGTCTAACAGAGGCTGTGAAATAGTATCTGTAGTATTTGCGGTACAGATAAAAAGCACTTTGCTCAGATCATAAGGCAGTTCCACAAAATGATCCCGGAATGTATGGTTCTGCTCACTGTCCAATACTTCCAGCAGCGCTGCCGCCGGATCACCATTAAAAGAAGTACATAGCTTATCCACTTCATCCAGCAGCACCAGCGGATTGGTTGTACCTGCCTGACGAATGGCTTGTATAATACGTCCCGGCATAGCGCCAATATAAGTCTTTCTGTGTCCGCGGATCTCCGCTTCATCCTTGATGCCGCCTAAACTCATGCGCACATAGTTTCTCCCCATAGCACGGGCGATGGAGCGGGCAATGCTGGTTTTACCTACACCAGGAGGACCTACCAGACAAAGAATAGAAGCATTCTCCTGAGGCGCTGCTTTTCGCACAGCCAAAAATTCCACAATCCGCTCTTTGACTTTTTGCAGACCATAGTGGTCCGCATCCAGAATTTCTTTTACTTCTTTTAGATCGATATTGTCTTTTGTTTCTTCCCGCCAAGGCAAGCTCAGCAGTGTCTCAATATAGTTATAGGAAACATTGCTTTCTGGAGAAGACGGCGGGATACGGCGCAGACGGTCAATCTCTTTTTTCAGAGTATCCGCTACCAGCTGGGGTGGATTTTTTTCTTTTAATTTCTCCAAAAATTGATCCGCACTCCGGTCAATGTCATCCCGATCTCCCAGTTCTTCCCGGATTACTTTGATCTGCTCCCGCAGATAGTATTCCTTTTGCTCCTGGTCCATTGCTTTCTTTGTTTTGGACTCAATTTCTTTTTTCAGCTTTAAAACCTGCAGTTCTTCCTGCAAAGACATAACCACTTCTTCCAGACGCTTCATAGGGTTCAGCTCTTCCAGGAGCATCTGTCTTTTTTCCGGATAAACATCCAATACGGAGCAGATGATATCTGCCAACAGTCCTGGTTTTTCCGCCGCCGCGGCATTTACCATGGCATCCGGAAAAAGGGTATTATTGCGGTATTTTCCATACCGTTCAAAATATTCCAGGGCAATTTTCATCATTGCCTTTTCTTCCAGAGTTGTTTCTGTCGCGTTATCCTGAGGCAAAGAACTGACTTGCGCCGTATGGAAAAGCGCGCCTTCTTCCAGGCTTTCCATTTTCGCACGCTCTACGCCTTCCACAATAATATGTACGCTGCCGCCCGGCAAACGCAGTACTTGATTCAGTCTTGCCACCGTGCCCACACGGTATAAATCTTCTTCTCTTGGTTCATCCACATTGGGATGTTTCTGTGTAATGAGAAAAAGCAGCTTTGTGGTATTTTCCACTGCCTCCACTGCATACAGGGAGGCATCCCGTCCTACTGGAAAACTAATTACCATATTGGGGAAAATTGTCATATTCCGCAATGCCACAATGGGCAGGCGAAATGTCTGCTCTGTCTGTTCCATTTTCATCACCTGATTTCTGTTCTATCTTTACTCCTAAAACGAAATAGACGGAAAAATTATTTCTTTTTTGATCCATTCGGGCTGTTTTTACCCAAATAAGCCTCTTTCCGCCTTTTTTGATCCGCTCTTTTTTCCGCTTCCCGCGCCTTTGCCTCTTCCTGCATGCGGGAAATATCTTCCGGCAGTTCCAACGTAATACGGCCCAGTTTTCCGCCGCGGAATTCGTCCATCAGCACCTTTGCCATGCGCGTAGTATCCGGCTGGTCGCCTTTCTGCTTAAATCCACGGGCAATGGCGATCTTTTCCAGAATTACTTCCGGTTCTTCCACAGTATCAAAAGATACGCCGTAACGATCCCGTAAACACTGTGCGTCTATTGCCATCATATGGTCGATAAACGCACATGCCAAGCTTTCCGGATCCATAATTTCATCGTTAATGGCTCCGGTAAATGCTAATTTTCTGCCCACTTCCTGATCTTCAAATTTCGGCCATAGGATACCCGGAGTATCCAAAAGCTCAAAATCTTTTTTGACTTTAATCCACTGTTTCCCACGGGTTACGCCAGGCTTGTCCCCCGTTTTTGCCATGCCTTTTCCCACATATTGGTTGATAAAGGTACTCTTTCCCACATTGGGGATTCCAACAATCATCGCACGGATTGGTACATTTAATCTTCCTCTGGCACGCAGTCTGGCAATCTTTTCCGCCATCAGATCTCTGGCTGTCTGGGTCACTTCTGACATGCCAGCTGATTTCAGCGCATTGATGCGAATGACACGAAACCCTTTTTCTTCATAATACTTTGCCCAGGTATCTGTAGCTTTTTCATTTGCCAAATCACACTTGTTCAGCAGCAAAATACGGTATTTCTGCTTCGCCAAATTGTCGATGTCTGGATTCTTACTGCTGTAAGGAATACGCGCATCTACTAACTCAATGACAATATCTACCAAAGAAATGGTTTCTTCCATCATACGCCGGGTTTTTGTCATATGTCCGGGATACCATTGTATATACATGCTGTTTTTCTTCCTTTCTTAATCCACTGTGCCAAAAACATCAAAGGGAAACAGACGGAAAAACACTTTGCCGGTAATGTCTTCGCGCGCAATGGTCCCAATATAAGACTGGCGGCTATCCGTACTTGCATTACGGTTATCTCCCAGAACAAAATAGTGATTTTCTTCCACGGTATAAGGATATTCTAAGTCTCCGATCTGCTCCATTTTCTCCAAGATATATGCTTCTTCCAGCAGTTCTCCATTACGCCAGACTTGACAGCTGGTTTCTCCTGCTTGGTTCATATCTTCTTCTATGACAATTTCATCTCCAGGTTTTCCAATAACACGTTTAATAATATTTTCCGATGTTTCTCCTCTGGAAATGCGGCAAATCACCACATCCTCATAATCCAATGCAATCGGCAGTTTATTCACCAATAAAAGATCACCATGATGGAAATTGGGTTCCATAGAAGTCCCTTTCACATAAATGGTTCCCATCACGAATGTGCGCAGGAAAAGTACTGCTGCCAGCACCAACGCTGCTTTCCAATAAAATGGATCTATCCCCTTTTTCTTTTTTCGATCCGTCCGTGTACCCATTGTTTCCCCGTTCTCCTTCCTTTTTATACAGCTTTTCCATAAAGACTACATAAAAATAAAATGACCTTTCCCATTCACGAAAATCTAACAAAATCAGACAAATCGTATCTAATTATTATAACAAAGAGCGTGTTTTCTTTCAACCTTCCTTTTCCCCAAATCCGCTGTATTGCTTTCTTTTCTGCGTACAGCCTTTTATGGATCAATCTGAAAAATCTACAGTATCTATCCTCTGTGCATCTATAATTGCAAAAAGCTGTTTTTTTATTTTCCTCCAATGAGGTACCCTTTCTGATCCCATAAAATCAAGCTTTTTCTATTTTTCTGCGCAAAAAAGGACTCATCTGTTGTTACAGACAAGTCCTTCTATTTGCGCTAAGAAAATAAATTATCTCAGTACTTCCTTAACCTTTGCTGCCTTACCGATCTTATCTCTCAGGTAGAACAGTTTTGCACGTCTTACAACGCCTCTTCTTACCACTTCGATACGGTCAATACGAGGAGAATGCAAAGGCCATGTTCTTTCTACGCCAACACCAGAAGCAATTCTTCTTACGGTGAAAGTTTCACGCAGACCGCCGCCCTGCTTTTTCAGCACAACGCCTTCGAACATCTGCAGTCTTTCTCTGTTTCCTTCTACAACCTTTGCGTAAACACGGATGGTGTCACCAACATTGAATGCGGTTACATCGCTCTTCAGCTGTTCGTTTTCCAGTTCTCTAATAATATCCATCAAAAGTTCCTCCTTTCCACAAAGACATTCTTGTTGCAGTCACATCGACGCACCATTGGACTGTCCGTAATCACATCGTGAATCATTATATCATCCATTCTTAGAAATGGCAAGCACTTTTTCTGTTCTTCAGACAATTTTTTTCTGTTCTTTTCTCCTTTTATTTTTACGCTATTCTATGAGACAGATTCAGAAAATTATCCCGCCATGTCTTATCTGTTATGAAAGAAAATACTGGTTAAATAGGAAATTTTCTTTCTTTTTTGTGTTGTGTTTGCTATAATAAAGGGGATTATGATGAAAAAAACCGCATGGCATGTCAAAACGGGTAGGAAGCCATGATGTGATATTGGGTTCATTTCAATCCGTATGATAAAAATGGGAGGAATGGTAATGCGTGGAAATAACTCAGCCCCTGAACCAAAGGGCACAGAAACAGATCAATTACAACCGGAAAAGAAATCTTCCTTTTTAGATTTCTTGCAGCAGGCACCCATCAGCGGATTCCCTGTTACCGTATTTGGCCTGCTGATTATGGCGGCCATCTGTATTGTCTTTTTTGTCATCAATCCAATCATTGGTCTTTGCATTTTAGGCGGCATGGTGTGCAGTGTGGCCACACTGCAAATCTTCCGGGACAATAACCCTGCAAAAACGAAAATGGATCCTTTGTTTTTTGCGGATACAGACTCTATTTCTTCCCAGCTGCCAATGCCAAAAAATCTGCCAATGCCTTACGCGGTACTGAATCTGCGTGGACATATCTTAACACAAAATGAGGCTTTTGCGGCGGCATTCCCTACTGCCGAAGATGCGGCAGGAGTGATTGAACCACTCTTAAAAGGCGGTATTGGAGAAGGAAAAGATACTTTTTTAGACTATAAAGGCCGTACCTATGAGGCGCATATTGTGCCTTGTGATTTTTTAGATCCCAGCGGCGCAAAAGGTTCTGTTTTAACATTAGCCCTGGTAGATATGACTACCGCAAAAAAATGGAAACAGGAACGGGAAGATTTGGAAACCGTGGTAGGTATGATATTTTTAGATAACTATGACGATGTACAGGATTCTTTGGAAAATGCCCAGCTGCCTATCCTGACTTCTCTGGTAGAACAAAAATTAAATAGTTTTGCTTCTGAATATGATGGTCTGATCCGCAGATTGGAAAAAGATCGTTATTTATTCCTGCTGCCCAAAGGCAAGCTGGAAGAATTAAAAGAAAAGAAATTTGAAATTCTTTCTGAAATCAAAGAAATTTCCGTAGGCGATCATATTCCTATGACCATGAGTATTGGCTTAGGTATTGGCCATGGCTCCTTGGATCTTTCCGCGAAAAATTCCAAAGCTGCCATTGATTTGGCATTAGGCCGCGGCGGTGACCAGGCGCTCATTAAAGATGGAGAAAAATTCCTCTTTTATGGCGGTAAAAGCGGTGAGATCAGCCGAAACGCCAGAGTGCGTGCCCGCGTGAAAGCGGATGCCCTTTTGGAATTATTAGGAGATGCCTCCGATGTTCTGGTTATGGGTCATGTAAATCCGGATCTGGACAGCTTAGGCAGCTGTATTGGTCTGTGCGCCATCGCAAAAACAGCTGGTAAGCCCTGCCGCATTGTGCTGGACCGTCCTGGTCAGGCAATCCGCAGATTATTTGAACGTATGGAAGAAGCGGGAGAAACGGATATCTTTATTACACCAGAAGATGCCGTAGATGCAATGACAAGCCAAACTTTGGTAATGATCGCCGACACCCACCGTCCTTCCATCGTTGCCAGTCAGGACGTATTGGAACATGCCAAAAAACTGGTGCTCATTGACCACCATCGCCGCAGTACAGACTTTATTGAGCAGGCTGTTTTAATCTATCATGAGCCTTATGCTTCCAGTACCGCAGAATTGGTAACGGAAATGATTCGTCATATGAGCGGGCGTATCACGCTGCGCCCCTTGGAAGCAGACGCGCTCTTAGCCGGTATTACCGTAGATACGAAAAACTTCTGCGTCAATACTGGTGCCGTTACCTTTGAATCCGCTGCATTTCTGCGCAGACACGGTGCAGACAGTTTCCGTGTGCGCCGCCTGTTCCAAAATGACATGGAGGTTTACCGGGCAAAGGCAGCTACCATTCAGGGGACAGAAATTTATGGCGGCAATATGGCTATATCCGTCTGTCCTACCACTTCAGAAAACAGTCTTCTTACAGCGGCCCAAGCAGCTGATGAACTGATGAATGTAACTGGCATTAAAGCTTCTTTTGTATGCTGCCAGGTAGATCACGTCATCCATATCTCGGCAAGAAGTTTTGGGGATGTCAATGTCCAGGTAATTATGGAATCCCTGGGCGGCGGCGGTCATTTAACCGTCAGCGGCGCGCAGTTAACGAACTGTACCCTGGAAGAAGCAATTGAAAAAATAAAACATGCCATTGATGCATATCGGGAGGTAGAAACACCATGAAAGTCATTTTACTTGCAGATGTAAAAAGTGTTGGTAAAAAAGGCCAGCTGATTAACGTAAGCGAAGGTTATGCCAAGAATTTTTTATTACCTAGAAATCTGGCAGCTGAAGCAACGAAAGCGAACTTAAATGAATACGAACTGAAACAAAAAAGCGAAGCCAGAAGAGCGCAAGAAGAGCTGGAACAAGCACAGCAGATTGCAGATGCACTGAAAGACCAGACTGTGACCATTACTGTAAAAACTGGCGGCAATGGTAAGTTGTTTGGTTCTGTTACCAATAAGGAAGTAGCAGAAGCCATTGTGGCACAGACCAAGCTTCCCATTGATAAAAAGAAAGTATCCATTGGCGACCCCATCAAAATGGTAGGTACACGTACCGCTGTAGTCCGCCTGCATCCGAAAGTAACTGCAGAAGTAACCATTAAAATTGTAGAAGCATAAATTTGACCAATTCAGCCACTTCGACAGCGAAAAAAGGAGCGCGGAAAAGCTATGGAACCTACAACTGAACAAAACTTTCCTCAGACCGTCCCGCCCCATGATGCCGCGGCGGAAGGTGCCGTATTGGCAAGTATGCTGTTGGATAAGGAAGCCCTTTCTCTGGCAGTAGAAATCTTACATGGAGAAGATTTTTACCGTCCGGATTACCGCATGATTTTTGAAGCAGCAGCAGAATTGTTTCACCAAGGCGTACCAGTGGATGTACTGACGGTAAAGAACAAATTAGAAGAAAAGGGACAATTCGAACAGATTGGCGGCATTTCTTTTCTCGCTGAGTTATCAAATTCCATTGGCAGCTCTGTCAATGTACGGCATTATGCCCGTATTGTAGAAGAAAAAAGTGTCTTACGCCGATTGATTCATACGTCCCAAACCATTTCCCGTCTTTCCTATGAAGGGAAAGAACCCATTGATTCGATTATGGATCAAGCGGAAAAAGGTATCTTTGATATCATGCAGGGGCGTCATACAGACCAGTTCCACCATATCCGGGATATTGCAGTGGATTCCATTGGAAAAATAGAAGAAATCTACCGCAGCCAAGGGAAACTGACTGGTGTGCCTACTGGGTTTACGGATTTTGACCAACGGACAGCCGGCTTGCAAAAATCCGACCTGATTTTATTGGCAGCCCGCCCGTCTATGGGTAAGACGGCATTTGCATTGAACATTGTCCAAAATGCCGCTATCCGCAGTAAAGTCCCCACCGCCATTTTTTCTTTGGAAATGAGCCGGGAACAATTAGTCAATCGTATGCTTTGCTCAGAAGCTATGCTGGATGCACAGAAGTTACGTACCGGCGAATTGGACGACAACGACTGGGCAGACCTGATCCGTGCCATGGGTCCTCTTTCACAGGCGCCCATTTACATCGATGATACCCCTGGTGTTACCCCCATGGAAATCCGCTCGAAATGCCGTCGTCTGAAAATTGAGAAAGGATTAGGGCTGATTGTCATTGATTACCTTCAGTTAATGAGCGGCAATACCCATACCGATTCCAGACAACAGGAAATCTCTGATATTTCCCGTTCTTTGAAGGCATTGGCAAGAGAAATGGAAGCGCCGGTCATTGCCCTTTCTCAGCTGAGCCGTGCCTGTGAACAGCGTGCCGATCACCGCCCTATGCTTTCTGACTTGCGTGAGTCCGGTGCCATTGAGCAGGATGCTGACTTAGTTGCATTCTTGTACCGTGATGAATATTATTTCCCCGATACGGAAAAGAAAAACCAGGCAGAACTGATTATTGCGAAACAAAGAAACGGTCCTACTGGTACTGTAGATCTGACTTGGCTGGGTAAATACACCAAGTTTGGCAATTTCTTGAAAAAGTTCTAAACATAAGAAAGAGAACCGCAAAAGGGTTCTCTTTTTTGTTTACCGCCACTGATACATTTTTCGGAAGCGATCTCCGCATGAGCGAAGCGAATGGAACATCAGGCATTTTCCCATACCTCGTTGATGAAAAGAGCCGCTCCTTTAAACTGATGGATTGGCTACTATGGGAATCGCTTTCCACTTTTGATTCCTGACAATCCTCTCTTTCTGTACCTCTTATTTCTATTTGATAGAGCTATTTTTTCCTATCTTCCTATTTCCATTTTTATAGCCATCTTTCCTCATCTTCCCCGTTCTATTTCTATAGTCATCTTCCCCTATTTCCGTTTATAGATAGCGAAATTTGAATGAGAAATGGATTTCATCTGCTTCAAAAAACAGTCCATATGCCATATTTTTTATACTTCTTTTCATAAATGGTTCTTTTTCTCCTTTTTGCCTGCATAAAATGAAAGCAGGATGTCCCACTAAGTATCATGAGGAGGAAACATATGATGAATCCACGCAGATATGAAAAACAATTTTTAATGCTCCGTAAAGATGCCACCGGTTTTGCTATTGGCACCAAACAGCCTTGGGGCAGCTGTATCTTAGAATTAAAAAATAATACTGGCCGCCTTTCCCTTTCTGTCAATAGCTTGCGCCGGCACACAGACGGCTATCCTGTCTATGCCATTGCGCAAAAAGAGAATACGCCCTATCGTTTCTATTGCGGGCGTATTTTTCCGGATCTTATGGGAAAAGCAAATTTGACCTGGGATTTTCATCCGGATGATATGGATGGTACGAATGTTTCTGCAGAACACCTGGTAGCTATTGCTGTTTTAGAGGATTTAAAACGACCTACTGCGCCTTTAGTAGCCTTTGTAAACAATCCTTGTGATTGGCGCAGTCTTTTCCTGCAGGCAGAACAAAGAAGCGGCAAAACAGCTCCTGAAACAGCTCAAAAACCCACTTTAACACTAATTACAACTCCCCCTGCTGTTTCCGTACCGCCGCAAGAAAACGCTTTGCAATCTGTCCCTGACGCTTACGATTTTTCTGAAGATACAGCGACTGCATCCGCAGAGGAGATACCGGAAGAAAAGAAAGAGCCCCCGGAGGAAAAACCGCTCTCCGCTGCAGAAAGCAACCCTTTCCAAGCTGGCGGGGATTTCCGCGCACTTTTAGCCGCTTTCCGTAAAGAAATGGAGGAATTGGAGGCCGCGGGTATTTTACAGCCACAAAAAACAACTGCGCAGACCGCGAAAGAACCGGCAAAAGAAGAACCTGATCTCTTGACCCCATTTATGAAAAATCCTTGTTTATATCCGTTCGGAGAAGATACTTATTACTGCATTAGTCGGAAAGAATTAGCACTTTTGCCAATGTTTTCTCCTCAAATGCTCCATGATCCTTTCTTCATGGTGGCAGAACGGAAATACCGGCATTTCCTCATTGGAAAACAGACAGATGGCATTTATATTGGTGTACCCGATGTGGCGGATGCCCCTACTCCGAAAGAGGATTTAGGCTTTGGCGTATTTCTTCCGCTGACACAAGACCGCACCCATGGTTATTGGATGAAAAAAATACGGGAATCATGAAAATAATGTAATTTTTAGTTGTCCCTTTGCCCAAAGAATAGTAAAATAGAAACAGTAAACTTTACCATTGCAAAGGAGAACTTACATGAGAATGCGAAGCAAACGCTGGACCGATCAGGAACTGGCGAATAATCCTCACGTCATCAAAGACGCAGAAGAAAAAAAGGGACACTGGGCAGAATATTTTGGAAATGATCATCCAATTTATATTGAAGTTGGCTGCGGAAAAGGAAACTTCATCAGTAAAAACGCAGAAAAATATCCTTACATCAACTTTATCGGTATTGAAAAGCAGCACACCATTATCGGTATTGCAGCCAGAAAAGCTGGCGACTTACCCAACCTGGCACTTATCGAAACAGACGCGAAGGACTTAAACGAACTGTTTGAAGTTGGTGAATTCCAACGTATCTACCTGAATTTCTCTGATCCTTGGCCGAAAAGAAGAAATTACAAACGTCGGTTAACCTATCGTGAATTTTTAGTGTCTTACCGTGCATTGTTTGGCGAAAAAGGCGAGATTTTCTTTAAAACAGATAACCGTTCCTTATTTGAGTTTTCTTTGGAAGAATTCAGTGCAGACAAATGGCTGCTGTCTCATATTTCTCTGGACCTGCACCATAGCCCTTATGCAGCAGAGAATATTATGACAGAGTACGAGGAACGTTTTTCCAGCATGGGCATGCCTATCTATCGTCTGGAAGCCCGTTTTGGCGTAGAGCCCGATCCTATGCCCTCTTCCGCCGTACTGCCGGCAGCAGATGAGGATACGGAAACGCCGCTTGCCATACAGGCAGCAGAATAACGCCCTGCCAAAAAGAGAGAATGTAAGAGGTATCTTCATAAGAAAACAAAACTCGCGGAAATCTTTATAACACAAAAGATTCCCGCGATTTTATTTTGATTGGAATGATTTTCTGATGGAGACGACCGTCGCGGTTCCCTTTCAGAATCAAGCAATCAGAAAAACGATGTTTTCTTAAGGGGAGCCTGCGTTCTCTCTTTTTATTTCTAAATTGTTTTTAAGTTCTCGTCCAGAGGAATAATTTTTTTATCCCTTACACCGCTTTCGTTTCCATCAATTATTGTTTTATAGCCTTGCTGGGATATTTTTATAACACATCATTCCTATAGTATCTACAGTAAGGATATGCTTTCTATCCTATATCCTTTTCATTGTCTTACACAAGTTCATTCAGAAAATGATTGTACTTCTTTCGAGGATGCTATAGGAAATATCAGCCATGAAGCTGGTCTCGATAAATCTCATTTCTGATAGTCATCATACGGTTGTCCACTTCAGCAATAATATCCGCACATTCTTTTAATTCCTGACCAATTTTTTCCGCGTTTTCCACATTCCGCTTATACTTTACCTTATGTTCCAGACTGGCCCAAAAGTCCATGGCTATCGTTCTAAACTGCACCTCTACCCGCTTCTTTTTTGTTCCTGTAGCTAAAAAAATAGGAATTTCCACGACTAAGTGTAAAGAGCGATAACCATTGGGTTTTGGTGTTTTGATGTAATCTTTCCGCTCGATCAGTACAATGTCATCCTGGCGGCTCAATAGATCCGCCAATGTATAAATATCATCCGGGAAAGAACATATCACACGAATTCCTGCAATATCATTCAGATTGGTATCTGCAGATTCCGCAGTCACAGGAAAGCCTTTCCGCTTTAATTTTTCAACAATACTGGCGGGAGATTTAATCCGTGTTTGAATCGATTCAAAAGGGTTTCTATTAAACGTTGTATTAAATTCTTGGTTTAATACCCGTAATTTTGTTTCAATTTCCATTAATGCACAACGATACTCCATCTGCATCTGCAAAAACGGGATTGCCTGAGCCATAAGCCTTGCCGCGGATTCGCTGAAATTGTCATTTCCATCGGCAGGCAGCGTTTCTTTCGCAGGCACAAGGGACATCATTTCATCTATTGACATATTGTGATTCACATCCTTTTCATTGTCTTTCTCAAAATAAATACTGTCTCTATCATGTATTATAGTGATTCTACAAAAAAAAGAAAGGGAATCCATCCATTATTCACAAAATATTAACTTTTTTCAAATCTCTTTCTATCATCTTTTTTATTTTTTCACATCTTTTGCAAAAAAGAAACCATCACAGGTAAAATAGTTCTTTTTCCTTACAAATACAATCTCATGTTTCCACAGCAAAAAATGTATAAAATTTATTTTAATTAAGAATATTTTATTATAATATTCCTTTTCAAAATCAATTTACAAAACAATTTATATCGCTATAATAAAAAAAGAGTTTTACTGAATCAGATGTCTTAAAATAACTTTTTAGGATCATTTGTTTTTTTATCAATATTTAAAAACGGAGGGTAATGTTTATGAAAGAAAAAGGATTTTTTCTGGATGTTCTGAAAATCGGCGGTGCATATATTGCATTCTGTATTGGCAGCGGATTCGCTACAGGACAAGAAATCATGCAGTTTTTTACCGCGTTTGGCTGGCTGGGCGTAGGTACTGCACTTGTTAGTATGTTCCTTTTCTCCAGCTTAGGTGCTATGCTGCTGCACGATGGGCATACCCATCAGACCAATTCAGACCGTGAGATTTGGGTACGATACTGTGGTACAAAACTGGGTACTGTGATTGATATTTTTTCCTCAGTTTTTACCGCTGCTGTATTTATGGTAATGATCGGCGGTGCCGGTGCAACCATCAATCAGTATACCGGTTTGCCGAATCTGGTAGGCAGTGTAATCATGTCTATCCTTTGCCTGATCACTGCATTATTAGGTCTAGAAAAATTAGTTGACATTATCGGCGCGATCGGTCCTGTTATTATTGTATTTTCCCTGTTTATTGGAACTTATAGCTTGTTCACCAATCTGGATAACTTAGCAACAGCGTCACAAACTATGGAAACAATGACGCTTACAAAATCTTGTGGTAACTGGTTCCAGTCTGCTTTGCTGTATGTAGGTGAAAATTCCCTTTTGTTTTTCTGTTTCCTGTTTCAGCTTTCCCGTTCTGCAAAAACAGCAAAGGGTGGTGCAGCAGGCGGTGCCGTTGGCGGTTTCTTCTTGACTCTGGCTATTTTGGTAATGCATTTAGCATTTATGGCAAACATTTCAGATGTTTATGATAAAGCAATTCCCTCTTTAACATTAGCAAGCGAAATTTCTCCTTTGCTGGCAGGGTTTTTTACCGTCACTGTTATGATGGGTATTTACTCTACAACAGTTCCTCTGTTGTGGATGACCTGTAGAAAAACCGGTCCTGACGGTTCTAAAAAATTTATTACGACTGCCATTATCATGACCATCGCAGCTTTAATTGTTAGTAGATTTCCTTTTGCAACGCTGGTTAATACCGTTTATCCGTTTGCTGGATATGTGGGAGTATTTGCTATTATTGCAGTTTTTGTAAAGCACTTTAAAAAAGAAAAGAATCTTAATTTCGGAACAGTAATTCGAAAAACCAGATTTCCTTTGTGAGATTCTATTTTCCTTTCATTGCTTAGGGGAGACTGCATCATCCTTCTTCTAACGGAAAGAAATAGCCGAAATCCTTCTTCTAACTAGGGTTTCGGCTATATTTTTTGCGCTCCCAAAAGAATGTTTTATCATTTTAAAATTATTTCTATATGAAACACTAGTTGTGTGACTTTATTGAATAATATATTTTGTATTTTTTCACAATATATATGATTTATACTGAATTATTATTCATTTAAATAATCAAAAATTCATTTCCAAAAGTTTCACATACATAGATTACAATGTATTTATTTTTTCCGCTAAACTTTGAACGATAAAATTTCTTGAATTTATCACATTTTAAAAAAATAATTTTCTTCAAAATCTTTATAAAAAAAATATTTATCGTTTTTGTAAAAGCGTTTACAGAAAACGATATATGAATAATATAAACTATATTTAAAAATACTTTGACCATTTTTAGGGGGGTTTGTTATGAAAAAAAGTAGTTCTATGTGGATTGATGCAGTAAAAATTGGTGGTGCCTATATTGCCTTCTGTATCGGCAGCGGCTATGCTACTGGACAAGAGATCCTGCAGTTTTTTTCCGCTTTTGGCTGGCTGGGCATTGGCGCTGCTTTGATTTCTATGGTTTTATTTATATGGATGGGTGCCTCCATGATGAAAGATGGTCGTGAAATTGGCTTTAAATCTGCTGCAACCCAATGGAAGTACTATTGTGGTAAAACAGTTGGTTCCATTATTGATCCCTTTGCTACTTTTTTTAACTTCGGCGTTTATACGGTTATGATTGGCGGTGCCGGCGCTGCCGTAAATCAGTATTTGGGATTACCTGATATTGTTGGCAGATTAGGCATGACCTTAATTTGCTTCTTAACGGTATTATTAGGGTTAAACAAACTGGTAAATGTATTAGGTGTGATTGGACCTGTTATTATTGTTTTTTCCCTTTTTATTGGTACTGTTAGTATTATTACTGGATTTGATAACATTTCTACTGCGCAGGCTACACTGGAAAGCCTGGAAGTTACCTCTTCCTGCGGCAACTGGCTGTTAAGCGGATTTTTGTATGCTGGGTTTATGGCAATTATAGTCTTCCCCTTTATGTTTAGCTTAGCTGAAACAGCAGAAACAAAAGAAAGTGGTATTTTAGGCGGTGCTTTAGGTGGTTTCTTCTTAACCCTGGCAATCTTAGTCATGCATATGGCACTTTTCTTGTACATAGACGAAGTTTATAATGTTTCTATCCCTACCTTGGTTTTAGCGAATAAAATCCATCCGGTTTTAGCAGGCGCATTCACTGTAGTGGTTATGCTGGGTATTTTCTCAACTGCTGTTCCCCTTTTGTGGATGGTTTGTCGTAAGGCTGGACAGTATGGCATCAAATTCTATTATGCAACAGACCTGATTGCTGCCATTGCTGCATTTATTTTGAGTATGCTGCCCTTCACTACATTGGTAAATACCATTTATCCTTATACTGGTTACCTGGGCATTATCGTAATGATTCTATTCGCTTTGCGTCAGACAATTTGGAAAAATCCTAACCGTATTAAAGAATATCAAGAGATGGATCGGCAATATTTCGAAAAATTAGAGCAAAGGCATGTTGCAAAATAAAAAAATATCATATTTATAAGAAAACAAATATCGCGGGAATCCTTACAGCACAAAGGATTCCCGCGATTTTATTTTGATTGGAATGATTTCTTATGGAGACAGCTATCGCAGTTTACTCTAAAAAATCAAGAAAAACAATGTTTTTTCTGAAGGAAAGCCTGTTTCGCATATCTCTTTTTACTATAATTTTTACAAATCAGAGAACTTATTTTCCTCGTCACCTTTTTCTACTAAGCAGCGAAGTGCCGCTACATTGGTGACTACATATCCTTTTGGAATTTTTTTAATATATCCCCACTCGGCCAGCTGCAAGAAGCTATTAGTAACAGACACTCGGCTTACACCTAATGTGTTGCTTGTTTCTACATGGGTAAAGCGCATATCCAAGAAAATACCGCCTTCTTGCACTTTTCCAAAGTATTTTGCAGTAGAAAGTATCATATAAGCAACTTTCCGGACAGTGGATTTAAAGAGAACACATTCCAAGTGGGCTGAAAGTAAACGTATCTTTGTTACAAAGCTCCGGTTAATGATGCTCATGATTTCACTGTCACTCTGAATGCGCTGTTGGAAAACTGCCCTGGGAATACGCCATAATACGGCTTTCGGAGAAGATACCTGCGCAATACATTCATCTGTTTGTTGATCAAATATTCCTGTTTCTCCCAGCAGTGTGCCTTCTGTAAAAATGCCAAGAATTTTCTGGTTTCCTTCCCATGTAATGATATAATTAATGATTCTTCCGCTTTTTAAACAAAATACATAAGGGCTTTCATATCCTGCATCGTATAATATTTCACCTTTTTTCAAAGTGATCTCTTCCATACCATACACCAATCGGTTGAATGCTGGTGTAATTTCTGCAGTTACCCAAGGAAAATTATAGTTGGTCTTTTTTAATTCGGTTAGTTCTTTTCTCCAGTCTACATTCATATATAGAACCTCGCTTTAGCACATTTCACGCAAGTGAAACAAAAATTACCAAATTGTAATTTCTCAATTTAACATATTCTAACACACATTGCCATGAGGTGCAACTACAGAAAAACGTCTATCATAATTTTCCATAATAATCTTAATTTTATTGCAAAATTTCTACCTCTATTATCAATCTATATGCAAAAAAAGCATCTGTGGATTTCTCCACAGATGCTGATTTTTTATTCGCCAGATATTAAATCCGTTTAAAATTATTCGATGATCTCAATAACGGAACCTGCGCCAACGGTTCTGCCGCCTTCACGGATAGCGAAACGCAGACCCTGGTCCATAGCTACGTGAGTGATCAGTTCGATGGTCATTTCAACGTTGTCACCAGGCATGCACATTTCAACGCCATCAGGCAGGCTGATAACGCCGGTAACGTCGGTTGTTCTGAAGTAGAACTGAGGTCTGTAGTTGTTGAAGAAAGGAGTATGACGACCACCTTCTTCTTTGCTCAGTACATAAACCTGTGCCTTGAACTTGGTGTGAGGAGTGATGGAACCGGGTTTAGCCAGAACCTGACCTCTTTCGATTTCGTTTCTCTGAACGCCACGCAGCAGAACACCGATGTTGTCACCAGCTTCAGCCTGATCCAGCAGCTTACGGAACATTTCTACGCCAGTTACAACTACTTTTCTGATTTCGTCGCTCAGACCAACGATTTCAACTTCGTCCTGAACCTTAACGGTACCTCTTTCAACTCTACCAGTTGCAACAGTACCACGACCGGTGATGGAGAATACGTCCTCAACGGGCATCAAGAAAGGCTTGTCTGTATCTCTCTCGGGCTCAGGGATATAAGATTCGATTGCCTCGAACAGTTCGATAATCTTGTCGCCCCAAGGACCGTTAGGATCCTGCAGAGCCTGGAATGCGGAACCACGAATGATCGGGATATCATCGCCGGGGAATTCGTATTCGTTCAGCAGTTCTCTGATTTCCATTTCAACCAGGTCAAGCAGTTCTTCGTCATCAACCATATCGCACTTGTTCATGAATACTACGATATAAGGAACGCCTACCTGTCTTGCCAGCAGGATGTGTTCTCTGGTCTGAGCCATAGGACCATCGGTTGCTGCTACTACCAGGATAGCACCGTCCATCTGCGCTGCACCAGTGATCATGTTCTTTACATAGTCAGCGTGACCAGGGCAGTCAACGTGTGCATAGTGTCTGTTAGGAGTCTCATACTCAACGTGAGCGGTAGAGATGGTGATACCACGTTCTCTTTCTTCGGGAGCCTTATCGATCATATCGAAAGCAACAGCTTCACCAGTATGATATCTTTCATGCAGAGTCTTTGTGATTGCTGCAGTCAGAGTGGTTTTACCATGGTCAACGTGACCAATTGTACCGATATTCATATGGGGTTTGGTTCTTTCAAATTTTGCCTTTGCCATTTTGAAATTTCCTCCTTAAAAAATAAATATTGAGATATTGTTACGCGCATTCCTAATAAATGCATCATATCAATACCAATTATAGTAAATTTTGCAGGCTTTTGCAATAGAAAATTGGATTTTCTTAAAGCCTGCACCGGTATAAAACACCGGTACAGCATTTACTTTTTTAACGTAGCAATTATGCCTTCTTGCCTTCCAGAACTTTTTCCTGAACGGACTTAGGGCAGTTTTCGTAATGGTCAACTTCCATTACATAGTTACCACGACCCTGAGACTTGGAACGCAGGTCGGTGGAATAACCGAACATTTCAGCCAAAGGAACGAAAGCATGAATGATCTGTACGCCATTTCTTGCTTCCATACCTTCGATACGACCACGACGGCTGTTTACGTCACCGATAACGTCACCCATATATTCTTCGGGAACAGTGATCGTAACCTTCATGATAGGTTCCATCAGAACGGGATCACCCTTCTTCATAGCTTCCTTGAATGCCAAGGAACCTGCTACCTGGTAAGCCTGTTCGGAAGAGTCGACTTCATGGTAAGAACCATCGTATACTTCTGCCTTTACGCCAACTACGGGATAGCCGCCCAAGATACCGCTCTGCATTGCCTGCTGGATACCTTTATCAATAGCGGGGATATACTCCTTAGGAATGGAACCGCCAACGGTTGCATTCACAAATTCGTAGTTATGTTCAGCATCTGCGGGCAGAGGATAGAATCTTACTTTACAGTGACCATACTGACCATGACCACCGCTCTGACGAACGAACTTACCTTCTACATCCACAGCCTTACGGAAAGTTTCTTTATAGGATACCTGAGGCGCACCAACGTTTGCTTCTACTTTGAATTCTCTCAGCAGACGGTCAACGATGATTTCCAGGTGCAGCTCACCCATACCAGCGATAATGGTATCACCAGTTTCAGGGTTGGTATAAGTCTTAAATGTAGGGTCTTCTTCTGCCAGTTTTGCCAGAGCCATACCCATCTTGTCACGACCTGCTTTGGTCTTAGGTTCGATTGCAACTTCAATAACGGGATCAGGGAATACCATAGATTCCAAAATTACTTCATGATCCTCGTCACAAATGGTGTCACCAGTGGTACTGAACTTAAAGCCTACTGCTGCTGCAATATCGCCGGAGTAAACCTTATCGATTTCCTGTCTATGATTTGCATGCATCTGCAGAATACGACCTACACGTTCCTTTTTACCCTTAGTGGAGTTATATACATAAGAACCTGCATCCAGTGTACCGGAATATACACGGAAGAATGCCAGCTTACCTACGAAGGGGTCATTCATAATCTTGAATACCAATGCGCTGAAAGGTTCTTCATCGGAAGAATGTCTTTCGGTTTCTTCATTGGTTACAGGATCGATACCCTTAATGGAAGGGATATCGGTGGGAGCGGGCATATAATCTACAATGCCATCCAGCAGTTTCTGTACACCCTTGTTTCTATATGCGGAACCACACATAACAGGCATCAGTTCGCAAGCGATACATGCCTTACGCAATGCTGCTTTCAGTTCTTCAATAGTGATTTCTTCTTCTGCGAAGAACTTTTCCATCAGAGCTTCATCTGTTTCACAGATTGCTTCAATCATAGTCGCTCTGTATTCTTCTGCCATATCCTGCATGTCTGCGGGGATTTCTTCCTCATCTACTTCAGTACCAGTTGCATTCTCATAGTAGTAAGCCTTCATGTTCATCAAGTCAATGATGCCTTTGAAGTCATTTTCTGCGCCAATGGGCAGAGTTACTGCTACGGGATGGCAGCCCAGTCTGTCTACGATAGACTTCATGGAGCCTTCGAAGTCAGCACCCATGATATCCATCTTATTTACAAAAATCATACGAGGTACGTTGTAGTTATCAGCCTGTCTCCAAACGGTTTCCGTCTGAGGCTCAACGCCGCCCTTTGCATCCAATACACAAACAGCACCGTCCAATACACGCA
The DNA here is from genome assembly GCA_944381395.1 of uncultured Lachnospiraceae bacterium. Classification (GTDB taxonomy): domain Bacteria; phylum Bacillota; class Clostridia; order Lachnospirales; family Anaerotignaceae; genus CALWRB01. The sequence continues at coordinate 19,406 of CALWKY010000019.1, read as the reverse complement.
GAGAACGCTCTACCTCAACAGTAAAGTCAACGTGACCGGGGGTATCGATGATGTTGATTCTGTTGTTGTTCCAGTGACAAGTTGTTGCTGCAGAGGTAATAGTAATACCTCTTTCCTGTTCCTGTTCCATCCAGTCCATGGTAGCGGTACCTTCATGGGTATCACCAATCTTGTAGTTACGGCCGGTGTAAAACAGAATACGCTCAGTAAGAGTAGTCTTACCAGCGTCGATATGGGCCATAATACCGATATTACGGGTTCTGGACAGTGGAAACTCTCTGTTTGCCACGATTACTCCTCCTTTGTATCCGTTGTTGTATCAGTAATTTTTCCAGTATTTCTAAGAATTTCACAGTCGGATATAGTCTATCCCATATCCGGCTGATCCATACCCCAAAATTACCACTTGAAATGAGAGAAAGCCTTGTTTGCTTCTGCCATCTTGTGCATTTCGTCTTTTCTCTTGCAAGCGCCGCCGGCGTTGTTCATAGCATCCATGATCTCTGCTGCCAGACGATCTACCATGGTCTTTTCGCCGCGCTTTCTGGAGTACAGAGTAATCCAACGCAGACCCAAGGTCTGTCTTCTTTCAGGTCTGATCTCAACGGGTACCTGGTAGGTAGCACCACCTACACGGCGAGCCTTAACCTCCAGAACGGGCATTACATTACCCAGAGCCTCTTCAAATGCTGCCAGGGGTTCTTTGCCGGTCTTTTCTGCTACCTGTGCGAATGCACCGTAAACGATTTTTTCTGCTACACCCTTCTTACCATCCAGCATAATGCTGTTGATCAGCTTGGTCACCAGCTTGCTGTTGTAAACGGGATCTGCCAGAACTTCTCTTTTTGCTACATGTCCTTTTCTAGGCACGATTCTTCCCTCCTTAAAGAATAATAAATATTCAAGGTACTTCGCAGCTTCCGCTAATCCGCTGCGTTTTCATGCCTTACTATTCAAAACCATCTATCTCTCAGCAATGCAGATCGTATTTGCTGTAAGGCAATCTTTTTTACCGAATACTTCTTAACTTTTTTCCTTATAAATTACTTCTTACCTGCTTTAGGGCGTTTTGCACCATACTTGGAACGGGCCTGCATTCTGTTTGCAACGCCTGCGGTATCCAGAGTGCCTCTGATGATGTGATAACGTACACCGGGCAGGTCCTTTACTCTACCGCCTCTGATCAGAACAACGCTGTGCTCCTGCAGGTTATGACCTTCACCAGGGATATAAGCGGTTACTTCAATACCATTGGAAAGACGAACTCTGGCAATCTTTCTCAGTGCGGAGTTAGGCTTCTTAGGTGTGGAAGTCTTTACTGCTGTGCAAACGCCTCTCTTCTGGGGAGAAGAAACGTTTGTTGCCTTCTTCTGCAGAGAGTTCAAACCTTTCTGCAGAGCAGGTGCTGTGGATTTCTTTTCAACAGTCTGTCTGCCTTTTCTTACTAACTGATTAAATGTAGGCATTCTAACTGCACCTCCTTATTCACATAATACGTTCTGCTTGCTTACTATTTTTATCCATATGTCTAAAAAATGCGCACGCTGAGAAAAGCCCATTTCATAGACACTCAGAAAGTTTACCACCAAATCTAAAAAAAGTCAACGCCTTTTCGCGGGAAAACCATGATTTTTTCTTGAATTTACGCCATTTTTACAAGTTTCTATCCAGGTTCTGTTTTTGTTTTTATTTTTGTTTTTCATTTCAAACACATACCATGCTTTTTCTTTTACTCTCGTTTGCTTTCCTAAAAAAATAAGGGCAAAATCAATGGTATGCTTTTTTTCGCATACCATTGAGCTGAAAAAGAGTGCCTGGCTTTGAAAAAGCACAGGCACTCTTATATTCCATCAAATCTGTGGAAAGAGAAGGGAAGCCACAGATTCATGGTTTAAGCTTTCTTTTCAATTATTTTTCTTCCAGATCCGGTGCGGAAACAGGCGGCTTTCTGAAATGAGAATGTTGTTCAAAGCTATAAGCAATTTCGATCAGTTTGGGTTCACTCCAAGGTCTGCCAATGATTTCCATGCCTACGGGAACACCAATGGGTGCATTTTCATCCGGCGCAAATCCTGCCGGAACTGCAATGGACGGGAATCCCAGAGAAGAGCACAGTACGCCGTTTCTCTGCTGCTGGTTGCCGCCAATCTTACATACCAGCTGCTGCTGATGAGGATAAATCATAGCATCCAGGTTCAGGTCAGCCATAATCTTTAAGATATGGGTCCGTACACCAATCTTATTGTACATTTTCTGCAGATAACGAGGGGTACCTACACCCAATTTCATTGCATCCCGCATATTGCCTTCAGAGAAAGGATGGAACAGACCTTTTTCCAAAATATCCGCCATGGAATGAACGGGCCATTCCGGGGGCAAATCTTTCAGATACAAATTCAAATGATCCTTAAAGTCATCCAGATGTACAGATGTTTCAGAGGTCAGCCAAGGCTGGTCAATTTGATCTGTAACAGGAATCAGTTCTGCGCCGTTTTCCGTAAATACCTTCATGGCTTCCTTCATAACTGCATTGGTGGAAGCATTGATTTCTTCCTTCCCAAATAAGCTTTCCAGCACACCGATTCTCTTACCCTTCATACCATCCACATTCAGGCTATCCAAGTAAGAAGCGGGCTGCTGTCCTACAGACCAAGCGGTTTCTGCGTCATCCGGGTCATATCCCGCAATGACGTCCAAGCAGCGTACGGCATCCTCAACCGTACGGCAGATAGGACCTGCTGTATCCTGTGTTAAGGAATACGGTACAATACCAGAACGGCTAACCAAACCAATGGTAGGACGGATACCTACCAGGCTGTTTGCAGAAGAAGGAGAGCGGACAGAGTTGATGGTATCCGTACCTAAACCGATAATCCCCATATTGCAAGCGATAGACGCACCAGTACCACCAGAAGATCCGCCAGGTGTACGGGTAGGATCATAGGGGTTCACTGCCTGACCAGTGATAGAGCTAATGCTTTCGCCCCAAATCGCAAATTCATGCAAATTGGTCTTTGCCAGAATAATAGCACCGGACTCACGGATTTTCTTTGTTACAAAAGAATCGGTAGGAGGCACCCAGCCTTTTAAGGCAATGGAACCTGCGGAGGTCTGCATATCTTTGGTATTGAAATTATCTTTCATCATAACAGGAATACCATGGAGCGGTCCGCACAGCTTGCCATGCTCTTTCAGGTAAGCATCACACGCATCTGCTTCTTCCAATGCTTTGGGATTTACCGTAATGATGGAATTGATCGCAGGACCTTTTTGGTCATATGCGTCAATCCGCTTTAAATAAGCTTCTACCAATTCTCGGCAGGTCAAATCACCTGCCAGCATTGCCGCATGGACTTTCGCAACGGTTGTTTCCATAATATCAAAATGCATAAATGAACGCTCCTTTCCTATGAGACTTTTTTATTTGTCTCATTTTGTTCTTCATTATACCGGCAAGAAAGATGCAATAATGAATACAATACCGGAACAAAGCATGATTGCCGTAGAGTAACCCATAAGATCTTTTGCCTTCAAACCAGTAATGCCCAGCAGCGCAATTGCCCAGAACGGCTGGAACATATTGGTCCAAGTATTACCATAAGCAACCATCAGACAAGTTTTAACCATATCGGCATCCATCATCTTTGCGGAAGCAATTGCTACAGGACCTTGTACCGTCCACTGACCGCCGCCGGAAGGAACGAACAGATTGACAACAGAAGCAGACAAGAAAGTCCACAAATAGAAAGTCGTTTGTGTAGAGATCGAAACAATACCGTTTGCCAGAATATTTACTAACCCGGAATACTGAATCATCCCCATAATGCCCGCATAGAACGGGAACTGGAAAATAATGCCCGCCGTGCCGCTTGCGGCTGCACCGACTGCACGTACATAGTTCGCAATGTTGCCATAGAGCAGAATGCCAAGGAACAAGAAAATAAAGTTAACCATGTTAATGTCCAATGCGGCAAAACCTTTGGTCGCAAAGGAATATACCACATAAAACATACCTAACAGACCCATGCCCCATGCTACCAGCGGACTGTAATTTAACCGATCGCCTACGGAAGGATTTTCAGGAATCTTGCTGATGGGTACATCTTCCACATCAATTGCGTGTAATGCGTCTGCTTCCAGCGGCGACACATGTTCATCCTTAGGATGCATCATGCAGGCAGCCAGAGGCGGGATAATCAAAAGCGCAATTGTCACAAAGATATTCATAAAATTCAGCATATAATCACTCATAGGAATAATGCCGATTTCAGATTCCAGAACATGACCGGGAGTCGCAATAGACAGACCAATAGAAGCAGACAGCATGCCGTGCCAAGTCATCTGTCCCACATAACCGCCTGCAGCAATCAAGCCATATTCAAAAGGAATTTTCTTGATCCGCAGCTGTTTTGCCATTTCTTTCGCCAGCAGAGCGCCAACGATTAAAGAAAGTCCCCAGTGAACGTAAGAAACCAGGATGGCTACTACAGAAATCAGCCAAACAGCCTGTTTGCCGCTCTTAGGAATAGATGCAATTTTGCGAATGCCTTTTTTTACCGCAGGAGAGTTCGCAACAGCGGAACCTGTAACTACGATCAATGCCATCTGCATTGCAAAAGCCAGCAGTTCCCAAAATCCGGTAGCCCAATGGTTGATCATCTGCAGCGGGGTTTGTTTTGCAAGGAAAATTCCCAGTAAGAACGCAATGAAAGTTAGGATAATAGCAAAGATACTTGCGTCCGGCATATACTTCAAAGAGAACCTCAGGCAAGCATTTCCCATACGCATGATAAAATTACCATTCTCCTTTGTTTTCGTAGTCGGGTTTGACATAAGTACACTTCCTTTCCCTTTTTAATCTTCTAAATAAAATGCACCGCGGTTGTTATTACAGTTGTTCATCTCCTAAAATCTGGAAGCTGCCTCCTACTGTCTTATGAGAAGACAGTTCATTGAAGCCTAAATCACCATAAATAACTACCGCAATGTTGTTGCCTTTGCGCACCACACTGACCTTTAACCGGCAGTTTTGCCAAATAGAAGAGTCCAGTCTAGTGCCCAAAGTTGCTTCATGTACGCCATGCACCAGCGGATGGATATGGCTGCGTGTTTTTTGTATAACACCCGCATTCAGACAGGCACCAACAACAGTATGATTGATTTTTTTCAATGCTTCAGCGTCACTGCCGGAAATCATGACCGCTGCACAGCGGCAGTCCCGTTTGCTGAAAAAATCCATCAATTCTTTCTCTTCTTCTATGGTATCTGTCATACTAATCAGCATTGCTGCCCGAAAAACATTGACCTCCTCGCCCGGCAGCAAAAAATGTTTCAAATTCATTTCGTACTTTCTCCCTTCTCTTGCGTTCCTTTTGAAACATCTGCGTAGACGAAAAAAAAATGAGAACCCATAAAAGCGGTATACAATTATCCCACCATCCAAAATTCTCATTCCTCGTCATTCTACCTTATGCAGCTGTCATGGTCTTCATACAAAATACAATTTACAAACGGAGACTGACCACAAGTTCCATTTATGTTTCTATTTTAACACACGTCATTGTGTTTTTCAAGTAGCAAAGTAATTTTTTACAAGTTTTTGCCCAATTTAAAGTTACTAGTATTCAATTTCACAAATATTTTTGAAAAAGAAACAAAAAACAGCTGCCTTTTATAGAAAACTCTACAAAAAGCAGCTGTCAAAAAGCAACTTATTGTCGATTTATTTTGGAAGATTAGATGTTGTTGTCCTCATCATCCACATAAACCATTTCTTCCGATGCGCTTTCTCCTACTCTTTCCAGGTCCGCATCCGTTTCAATGGTAATGTTGCGATAACGGCTCATACCTGTACCGGCAGGAATCAATTTGCCCAGAATTACGTTTTCTTTCAAGCCGATCAGAGGATCTACCTTACCCTTAATTGCAGCTTCGGTCAGAACTCTGGTGGTTTCCTGGAAGGATGCCGCAGACAAGAAGGAATCGGTAGCCAAAGATGCCTTGGTAATACCTAACAGAACTCTGGAGCCCTTCGCAGGTTCCTTGCCTTCTGCCTCCAGTTCTGCATTGGTGTTTTCAAATGTCAGCCAGTCAACCAAAGAGCCGGGCAGGAAATCTGTATCGCCGTTTTCTTCGATCTTCACACGTTTCAGCATCTGACGAACAATAACCTCTACGTGCTTATCATTGATTTCTACACCCTGCAGACGGTATACCCGCTGTACTTCCTGGATCATATAATCCTGTACACCGCGCAGACCCTTGATCTTCAGGATATCGTGAGGGTTTACGCTGCCCTCTGTGATCTCATCGCCAGCTTCCACTTCGTCACCGTCATATACTTTGATACGAGAACCATAAGGAATCAAATATTCCTTTGTTTCACCGGTTTCAGGATTGGTAATGATAACTTCTCTCTTCTTCTTATTATCATTCAGGGTTACCTTACCGCCGAATTCCGCGATAATTGCAAGACCCTTAGGCTTTCTTGCTTCAAACAATTCTTCGACACGAGGAAGACCCTGTGTAATATCGTCACCTGCTACACCGCCGGTGTGGAAAGTACGCATGGTAAGCTGTGTACCAGGCTCACCAATGGACTGTGCAGCGATAATACCAACGGACTCACCGATACGTACATATCTGCCGTTTGCCATGTTTGCACCGTAACATTTTGCACAAACACCAATCTTTGCACGGCAGGTCAATACAGTACGGATCATTACCTTTTCGATGCCAGCCTTTTCTACTTCCTCTGCCTGATCCGGTGTAATCATGGTATCAGCTGCTACCAGCAATTCACCAGTTTGAGGATGATAGATGTTTTCTACAGACCATCTGCCACGGATTCTATCCTGCAGTCCTTCGATGACTTCATTACCATCCTTGAAAGCAGCAACTACCAGACCGGGTGCCTTCGCGGGATCTTCACAGCAATCCCACTCATGGATAATGATTTCCTGAGAAACGTCTACCAGACGACGGGTCAGATAACCAGAGTCAGCTGTTCTCAGTGCGGTATCGGTCAGACCTTTTCTTGCACCGTGTGCGGAAATGAAGTATTCCAGTACGGACAGACCTTCACGGAAGTTACTCTTAATAGGCAGCTCGATAACGCCACCGGAAGGGTTTGCCATCAAGCCACGCATACCAGCCAGCTGTTTGATCTGGTTGTTGGAACCACGCGCACCAGAGTTTGCCATCATGAAGATATTGTTGTAAGGACCTAAGCCCGCAAGCAGTGCTTCCGTAACTTTATCGTTTGCTACGTTCCAAGCATCGATAACCTTGTTATGACGTTCTTCGTCGGTCATCAAGCCACGACGGAACTTCTTGGTGATCTGCTCAACCTTTTCCTCGGCTTCTGCCAGCAGTGCAGGTTTTTCCTTAGGGATTTCCATATCAGATACGGATACGGTTAAAGCGGCTCTGGTGGAGAACTTGTAACCCAAACTCTTCATCTTATCCACAACTTCTGCAGTAGCAGTTGCACCGCAGCGGTTAATGCACTTGTTGATGATCTTGCCTACCTGCTTTTTGGTTACCAAGAAGTCGATTTCATATCTAAACTTATCCTCATCATTGGTTCTATCCACATAACCCAAGTTCTGAGGAATTGCTTCATTAAAGAGGATGCGGCCTACAGTGGTCTTTACCATGCGGCTTTCTTCCTGACCGTCAAATACCAGAGTTCTTCTTACACGAATGACTTCCTGCAAATAGATTTCATGGTTGTCATAAGCCAGGATTGCTTCCTTTTCATCCTTGAAGGAACGGATGATGATGTCGTCTGCTTTCCGTACGACAGTACCGTCTGCATCCACTACATCTACACCGTAAGTCTTATTCAAATCAGGACGTTCCAGTGTCAGGTAGTACATACCCAGAATCATATCCTGAGAGTGAACGGTTACAGGCGCGCCGTCGGAAGGCTTCAGTAAGTTGTTCGGAGAAAGCAGCAGGAAACGGCATTCTGCCTGCGCTTCCATACTCAAAGGTACATGGACTGCCATCTGGTCACCGTCGAAGTCTGCGTTGAATGCAGTACATACCAGAGGGTGCAGCTTAATAGCGCGACCTTCTACCAGAATGGGTTCAAATGCCTGAATACCCAGTCTATGCAGTGTAGGTGCACGGTTTAACATAACGGGATGCTCTTTGATAACATCTTCCAGAATATCCCATACTTCTGTCTGCAGTCTTTCTACCATGCGCTTTGCCTGCTTGATGTTGTGTGCCAAGCCGTCTTCTACCAGCTTCTTCATAACGAAAGGCTTAAACAGCTCAATTGCCATTTCCTTAGGCAGACCGCACTGGTACAGCTTCAGTTCAGGACCTACTACGATTACAGAACGGCCGGAGTAGTCCACACGCTTACCTAACAGATTCTGACGGAAACGACCCTGCTTACCTTTTAACATATCGGACAAGCTCTTGAGGGCACGGTTGCCAGGACCAGTTACAGGACGTCCTCTTCTGCCGTTATCAATCAAAGAGTCAACTGCTTCCTGCAGCATTCTCTTTTCGTTACGCACGATAATATCAGGCGCACCCAATTCCAGCAGTCTCTTCAGACGGTTGTTGCGGTTGATGACTCTTCTGTACAGGTCATTCAGGTCACTGGTTGCAAATCTGCCGCCATCCAACTGTACCATAGGACGGATATCCGGAGGAATGACAGGAATAACATCCAAAATCATCCACTCAGGGCGGTTTCCGGAAGTGCGGAAAGATTCCACTACTTCCAGCTTCTTAATAATCCGAACCCGCTTCTGGCCGGAAGTTTCTGCCAGCTGCTTTTTCAAATCAGCCGCTTCCGCTTCCAAATCAATATCCATCAGCAGTTTTTTAATAGCCTCTGCACCCATAGCAGCCTCAAAGGTATTGCCATACTGGTCCAGCGCTTCTCTATATTCTCTTTCTGTTAAAAGCTGCTTATACTGCAAACCGCTCTCACCGGGATCGGTCACTACGTAAGAAGCAAAATACAGTACCTTTTCCAGTGCTCTGGGGCTCATGGAAAGAATTAAACCCATGCGAGAGGGAATTCCCTTGAAATACCAGATATGGGAAACGGGAGCTGCTAACTCGATGTGGCCCATTCTTTCTCTTCTTACTTTCGCCTTTGTTACCTCAACGCCGCAGCGATCGCAGACAACGCCTTTATAACGGATTCTCTTATACTTACCGCAGTGGCACTCCCAGTCCTTGGTAGGTCCGAAAATTCTTTCGCAGAAAAGACCGTCACGCTCCGGCTTCAAGGTTCTATAGTTAATGGTCTCAGGCTTTTTAACCTCGCCTCTGGACCATTCACGGATTTTTTCAGGAGAAGCCAAACCAATCTTGATGGAATCAAACACGATTCCCTGTTCAGTTGTATTCTGTGTGCTCATGATTCTGTCCTCCCTTCTTATTCTTCGTCTCCGTCATCGCCATAACCATCCTCATCGGAGAAATCAGAAGCGAAGTCGTCAAACAACAAGTCACTATTATCAGGCTCTGTGCCTTCTTCATCATCAAAGAGGAAGTCTCTCAATTCTGCATCATCGGCAGACATTGTGCTGGGACGATAGTCATCTTCGTCATCGCCTCTTTCAAATCCGCCCATGTTTACATTCAGATCGTCTCCATCGTCGATGGATTCTTTGATTTCTACTTCGGTGTTGTCTGCACGCAGTACACGTACATCCAATGCCAAGCTCTGCAGTTCTTTCAGCAGTACCTTGAAGGACTCAGGAACACCAGGCTCAGGGATATTTTCACCCTTAACAATGGCTTCATAAGTCTTCACACGTCCTACGATATCGTCGGACTTCACAGTCAAGATTTCCTGCAAGGTGTAAGCTGCACCGTATGCTTCCAGTGCCCAAACTTCCATCTCACCGAAACGCTGACCACCAAACTGTGCTTTACCACCCAAAGGCTGCTGGGTAACCAAGCTGTAAGGACCGGTAGAACGGGCATGGATCTTATCATCTACCAGGTGGTGCAGTTTCAGGTAGTGCATGAAGCCGATGGTTACACGGTTATCAAAATTTTCACCGCTGCGACCGTCTCTCAGCTGTACCTTACCGTCACGACCCAGGGCAACGCCCTTCCATACTTCTCTGTGGTCTCTGTTTGCATACAGTTCATCATAGATATCGCCGTCCAGCAGAGGTTTCCACTTTTCGGAGAATTCTTCCCAGTCGGTGTTCACATAATCGTTTGCCATCTCCAGGGTATCCATGATATCAATTTCGCTTGCGCCGTCAAATACAGGTGTGTTTACTTTCCAACCCAGTACATTTGCAGCCAGAGAAAGGTGAGTTTCCAATACCTGACCGATATTCATACGAGAAGGAATACCCAGAGGGTTCAGTACGATATCCAGAGGACGACCATTAGGCAGGAAAGGCATATCTTCTACAGGCAATACACGGGAAACAACACCCTTGTTACCGTGACGACCTGCCATCTTATCACCAACGGAGATCTTTCTCTTCTGTGCAATATAAACACGAACCAATTCGTTCACGCCGGGACCTACATCGTCGCCGTTTTCTCTGGTGAATATCTTTACATCTACGATGATACCAGTTTCACCGTGAGGTACACGCAGGGAAGTATCTCTTACTTCTCTTGCCTTTTCACCGAAGATGGCTCTTAACAGTCTTTCTTCTGCAGTCAGTTCGGTTTCACCCTTAGGGGTAACCTTACCTACCAGAATGTCATTGGGGCGTACTTCCGCACCAATACGGATGATACCTCTTTCGTCCAGATCACGCAGTGCATCCTCACCTACGTTAGGAATATCTCTGGTGATTTCTTCCGGTCCCAGTTTGGTATCTCTTGCATCTGCCTCGAACTCAGAAATATGAATGGAAGTATAAACGTCTTCCTGTACCAGTCTTTCACTCAGTAAAACTGCGTCCTCGTAGTTGTAACCTTCCCAGGTCATGAAACCGATCAGAGGGTTCTTACCCAGTGCCAATTCACCATTCTTGGTGGATGCACCATCGGCAATAATCTGATCTGCTTCTACACGCTGGCCTACATCTACAATAGGCTTCTGGTTCAGGCAGGTAGACTGGTTACTTCTCTGATACTTGATCAGCTTATATACATCACGCATAGAATTGTCATTGCGGATAACAATTTCATCTGCGGATACGCGCTCTACTACGCCGCCCTTCTTTGCAATGACACAGATACCGGAGTCTTTTGCAGTCTTATATTCCATACCGGTACCAACGATAGGAGAGTCGGTTACCATCAACGGTACAGCCTGTCTCTGCATGTTGGAACCCATCAGGGCACGGTTTGCGTCATCGTTTTGCAAGAAAGGAATCAATGCGGTAGCGACGGATACCATCTGCTTAGGAGATACGTCCATCAGCTGTACCTGAGTACGGTCTACTTCGATGATATCGTCTTTGTGACGGCCTGTTACCTTCTTGTGCAGGAAGTGACCTTCCGCATCCAAAGGCTCGTTTGCCTGTGCTACGTTGTAGTTTTCTTCCTCGTCCGCAGTAATATATACAAATTCATCGGTTACACGGGGTTCCTCACCAGTCTGGTCTACCTTGCGGTAAGGCGCCTCAATGAAGCCATATTCATTGATACGGGCAAAAGATGCCAAAGAGTTAATCAAACCGATGTTAGGACCTTCTGGTGTCTCGATAGGGCACATTCTGCCATAGTGAGAGTGGTGAACGTCACGCACTTCGAATCCGGCTCTTTCACGGCTCAAACCGCCAGGACCCAGCGCGGACAGTCTTCTCTTATGCGTCAATTCACTCAAAGGGTTATTCTGGTCCATGAACTGAGACAACTGAGAAGAACCAAAGAACTCTTTAATAGAAGCGGTTACAGGACGTACATTGATCAAGCCCTGCGGGGTGATTGCATTCAAGTCCTGTGTGGTCATGCGTTCTCTAACCACTCTTTCCATTCTGGACAGACCGATACGGAACTGGTTCTGCAGTAGTTCGCCAACAGAACGGATACGGCGGTTGCCCAAATGGTCAATATCATCTACATTGCCATAGCCATTATCCAAATGCATCACATAGTTAATGGATGCCATAATATCTTCCAAAGTAATGTGCTTAGGAATCAGTTCATGGATATTTTCTTTAATAGCAGCAGCCACTTCTTCTGCGCTCTGGTATTCTTCCAGAATCTGGCTCAGCAGAGGATAGTAAACTCTCTCCTTAATGCCCAGATCTTTTGCAGACAGACCAAATTCTTCGATAAAGCCATCAATGTCTACCATACGGTTAGACAGTACCTTCAGCTTTTTATCGTCAACCTGGATGAAGATTGCATCTGTACCGGAGTTCTGCAAAGTATCACACAGTTGAGCAGTCAAAGTTTCGCCCGCTTCTGCCAGTACTTCGCCTGTCATAGGATCTACACAAGCCTCTGCCAGTACAGCGCCCTTTACACGGTTCTTCAGTGCCAGTTTCTTATTGAACTTATAACGGCCTACCTTTGCCAGATCGTATCTCTTAGGATCAAAGAACATGCCCCGCAGCAAAGTTTCAGAGCTTTCCACCGTAGGAGGCTCGCCGGGGCGCAGTCTCTTATAAATTTCAATCAGACCTTCTTCATAAGACTTTGCTACATCTTTTTCAATGGTAGCTAAAATCTTAGGTTCTTCTCCAAACAGGCTGATGATTTCCGCATCGGTGCCGATACCCAGTGCGCGGATCAAAACGGTAACAGGTACCTTTCTGGTTCTGTCTACACGTACGTAAAATACATCGTTGGAGTCGGTCTCGTATTCCAGCCAAGCGCCTCTGTTAGGGATAACAGTGGAAGAAAGCAGTTTCTTTCCTACCTTATCAAAATCAGATGCATAGTAAATACCAGGAGAACGTACTAACTGGCTAACAATAACACGTTCTGCACCATTGATAACAAAGGTACCGGTTTCTGTCATTAACGGGAAATCGCCCATATAAATTTCCTGTTCTTTCAGTTCATCCAGTTCCTTATTATACAGTCTTGCTTTCACCTTCAGAGGAGCAGAGTACGTAGCGTCTCTTTCCTTACACTCTTCAATGGAGTATTTGGGGTTATCCTCTTCTAATGTAAAGTCAATAAATTCCAGTACCAGATTGCCGCTAAAGTCAGTAATAGGGGAAATATCTTCAAATACTTCCTTCAAACCTTCTTCCAGGAACCACCGGTAACTGTCTTTCTGCACTTCGATCAGATTAGGCATTTCCAAAACTTCGTTAATCTTGGAATAGCTGATTCTGGTCGTGTCGCCAAAACGGAGTGAGTGAACCCTATTTTTTTCCATCTTGTCACCTCGCGAATAATTCTTCCTGCCGTTGCCCGTCAAAAACCCGCTGCACCTGATTGCCTGTGTGCGGGTATCTGAGGAAAAGAAGCAAAATCAATTGCTTGTTTCTTTTCTTCAGCCACCCGTCTAACGCCTGCAAAGGCACAGAAATGAAAAAGTCCCGACACAGAAAAAATTAGAATTTCACAAACAAAGTTAGACCTTTGCCTCCACCACCTTTGATCAGTGGGCATGACAAAAGTCTCTTTATCATAGAAATTCTAATGTAATTGCCGTCCTAGCAGACTGCTCAGGATGGGACTTTCTTATTGATATTGAACAAAAACCGTTTCTTTTTCATATAAAACACGAGCAAACCGCACAATAAATTTGCCTTTTTGGTCTAAAAAAACCGATGTGCCAGCATTTTTACAAACGCAGTCTCGCACCTTCCAAAACGTGCTCTGTCCAAACTGTGTTAGATATTTTATCATCCATACCTTTCCTTGTCAAGGTTTTTTGCCGAGTTCTTTTTATTTTTTTGACGCCATAAATATTCTTTTCTCCTCATCCAAAACACGGTTTTTTGGTCCTTCTTTCCATTGCATTTTGTCGAATACATCGTTATGCACAAAAAACAATTTTAAATTTTTCAAAATTTCTTACAATATTTTTTCATTTCCTGTTCCCATTTTCCTGCATTTTTGTGAAATATTTTTGTATTTTTTTTCGTACATATCATGATTCGTTCTGCTTTTTCTCTTTACGCCGCCATCATTTCCTGTTACACTGAAAAAACGAGGTGTAAAATTACTATGGAAAAGATCAATTATCAAAAGAAACTGGAAGAAACCCTTCATACATTGGAAGGGCAGGTAAACCGCCCCAGGTTATTGTTACATGCCTGCTGTGCGCCTTGCTCCAGCTATGTATTGGAATACCTTTCTTCCTACTTTCAGATTACTGTATTTTTTTATAATCCCAATATTTCTCCAGAGACAGAATACCGCTGCCGCGCACAAGAGCTGGCACGGCTGATCGAGAAACAACCCCATGCCTTACCTGTATTTTTATTAGAAGGGACTTATGATCCGGAACGCTTTTTTGCTATGGCAAAAGGATTGGAGGCACTGCCAGAAGGCGGTGAAAGATGTTTTCGCTGTTACCGCCTGCGTTTGGAAGAAACAGCAAAGATGGCAAAAGAAGGTGGTTTTGATTTCTTTACCACGACTTTATCCATCTCTCCCCATAAAAATGCGCAGGTTCTCAATGAAATTGGGGCAGAATTAGCCAGTCAGTATGGCGTACCTTATCTGTTTTCCGATTTTAAGAAAAAAAATGGTTACCGCCGTTCCTGCACACTTTCTGCGGAGTATGGGCTCTACCGGCAAAACTACTGCGGCTGCGTTTATTCTAAACTAGAAGCACAAAAGCGGGATGCCCAAAAATCCCCTTCCAACCCACTTACATAAGAAAAAGAAAGGAAAAATACCATGTCTACATCCAAATTAAAAATCATTCTTGCTATGTTCATCTGGGGCAGTATCGGCATCTTTGTCAAGTTTATTCCCCTGCCTTCCTCTGCGATCGCACTGGCACGGGGTATCATTGGCAGTTTATTTTTATTGTGTTTATTTGCTTTTCAACGACGGATGCCCGATAAACAAGCCATTCGAAAAAATCTGGTGCTTCTCATTTGTTCTGGCGCCCTGATTGGTTTTAACTGGCTGTTATTATTCCAGTCTTACCACTACACCACCGTTGCCACCGCTACGGCCTGCTATTATTTGCAGCCTGTATTTGTAACCCTGCTCAGCCCCCTGGTATTAAAAGAAAAATTAACATTGCCAAAGGTTTGCTGTGTATTGGCTGCTCTATTTGGCATGATATTGGTTTCCGGTGTGCTTTCGGAAGGCTCCAACTGGAATGCCATGGGTATTTTACTGGGTGTCAGCGCAGCCATTGTGTATGCGTCCGTAATTCTTATGAATAAATTCATCAAAAACATTTCTGCTTATGATATTACTTTTGTACAGCTTATGGTAGCAGCGATTGTCATGGTGCCTTACGTTTTTATCACAGAAGATGTGAGCAGTTTTTCTCTGGACGGTATCCAGTGGGTATTCTTGCTGGTTGTGGGCATTTTCCATACAGGCATTGCCTATTGGCTTTACTTTGGTTCTATGGCAGATATCCCCAGCCAGACCATTGCTCTATACAGCTACATCGACCCAGTCGTTGCCATCATCTTTAGTACCTTCCTTTTAAAAGAACCCCTTTCTGCCCAAGGGGCAATAGGCGCGGTCTGTATTTTAGGCTCCACTTGTTTCAGTGAATATTTATCAAAAAAACGGCGGATCACAGAAAAAACAAACTCTTTATAATTGCCTGCAATAAAAACAGGTCTGTTTTTTAACAAAACAAAAACAGCTGGAATCCTTATGACAAAAAGGGGTTCAGCTGTTTCTTTTTTTCGTATTGATTTTTAAGGCAGCCGCTGCAGTTTTCCTGAAGAAATTAAAATATAACATACTGTTTTCTGAAAAGAAATCCGCTTCTCATATGTTTTTTGTATCATGAAAATTGATCGGATGCCGTATCCTGCATCTGACCGCTGAAACGCAAGGAGGCGCCTCTGATATAATCCTGCAGCATGCAGTCTACCAGTTGAATCATAGCCTGGGGCGTTTGGTTTAACTCTCCTAAAATCCAGCTTTCTACCAATCCGGCTAAACCAATGGAAAAAATCTTGGCAATGAGCTCCTGCTCCTGGGTATTTTCCGGAAAGCCCTTTTCTTTCGCCAGCTGTTTCACCGTACACCAAATGATATGATAAATGTCTGTCTCAAAAAGGCGCTTTAAAGGTTCTCGACCCATAGAACGCAGCACACACAGACAGACTGCTCTGTTTTCAGATAAATATTGAAATAACTGCTGCAATCCTTCCTGCCACAACAACGCTCCTTCCTGCTTCGCCAGTAAAGAAACGGCTTCTTTCTCAAACATCCACTGCAAAAGATCATAGATATCCGTAAAGTAATAATAAAAATGCTGGCGGCGCATGCCACAGCTTTCCATGATTTCTGAAATGGTTATCTTTTCCAATGGCTTTTGTGCCATAAGTTTTTTTAAGGCATTGGAGATTGCCAGTTTGGTGGAATCTTTTTCCATCTCACATCCCTCCGTTTTCAGAAAGTATACCATAAACCCAGCATTCTGTCATGTTAGAATGTGAAATATTTTGCAAATTTGTTCTATTTTGGAAATTCTGACAAAATCCTATGATTTGACCATTGTTTCTAATGAAAAAAAGATTTATGCTTACAGCAAAGATGGAAAATAAACCAAACAAAATTCGCAAAGAAAGAAAGGAGAAACGCCATGAAACAACAATATCAAATTTTATTGGAAAGCCCTATGGGACCTAAAAAAGGCATCCTTTCTTTAAAAATAGAGAATCCTATCATAACGGGAGTTTTTTCTTTGTTGGGGCATGACAATGTCCTCTCAGGTATCCTTACCGATACGGGAGAATATTATCTTTCCCATACACTGCATTCTGTATTTTGTAGTATTCCTTGCCATTCCCATTGGAAACATACCCAAAATGAACTTTTCGGTATCATTCAATCTGCCTATGGCAACTGGAACTGCCATGGTACTTTGTTGGGTATATCCGAAGAAGGAATTGAAAATTCCGCAGAATCATGTAGTAATCTTTCATTGTAATCAGGCGAATCTCAATGTGAAAGGAGTTCGATTCCATGCAACAAAATGCTTCCTTTTTTGAAAAGCTAGCTACTTTAATTGTAGATAAACGGAATGTTATTTTCTTTCTTTATATCATTGCAATCATTGCCAGTCTGATTACCAAAGACTGGGTTGCTGTCAATGATGACCGTACTGCTTATTTGCCAAAAACCACAGAAACGCGTCAAGGTCTTACCATTATGGACGAAGAAATGACAACTTATGCCACTGCAAGAATTATGATTTCTCACGTTACATATGAAATCGCCCGAGATCTGGCAGACCAAATGGAAGAAATAGACGGCATTTCCAGTGTGGATTTTTTAGAAGAGCAGGCTGATCCCAATACATCCAAAACACCAGCTACTGCATATAAAACACTGGAAGATTATATGCAAGGCACAAATGCTCTGATAGAAGTTTCCTTTCGGGGAGAAAGTCAGGATGAAAGTGTAAAAGCAGCTTTGGAAGAAATTAAAGTATTGCTAGCTGATTATGATACTTATATTGACACGGAAGTAGGATACCAAAAATCAGATATTTTAGGCAGTGAGATGAATATTATCCTGGTGATTTCCGCAGTGATTATCATACTGGTACTGCTTTTTACTTCTCGTTCTTATGCAGAAGTCCCTGTTTTACTGGTAACATTTATTGCAGCTGCCCTATTAAATAAAGGTACCAACTTCGTTTTTGGAGAAATATCCTATGTATCTGATTCCGTAACTGTGGTGCTGCAATTAGCCCTTGCCATTGATTACTCCATTATTTTACTTCATCGTTTTTTGGAAGAACGTGAACAGGCAGGAAATGACAGAGAAGCTTGCATTACTGCTTTAGCTGTATCCATTCCCTCTATTTCCGCCAGCAGCTTAACAACCATTTCCGGATTAGCCGCAATGATGTTTATGCAATTCCGCATTGGGTTCGACTTAGGCTGTGTCTTGATCAAAGCGATTTGTTTCAGTATGCTTTGTGTGTTTACCTTGATGCCCGGGTTATTGATGATTTCTTCCCGTGCCATGGAAAAAACAAAACATAAAAACTTCATCCCCCATATTGATCGCTGGGGGAAGTTGGTTTATAAATTACGTTTTGTAGGCGTACCCGTTTTTGTGATTTGTGTCATTGCAGGTTTCTTTCTTTCCAATCAGTGCCCTTATGTTTACGGTGATACTGCAATTATGACAGAACAGCGCAATGAACACCAAGCTGCCAGAGATAAAATAAATGGCATCTTTGGCTCACAAAATATCATGGCATTATTGGTGCCAAAAGGAAGTCCGGAAAAAGAACAAGCTATGCTGGCAGAACTCAATGTCCTTTCGGAAGTAACGTATGCCATGGGACTTTCCAATATTGAGGCTAGACCAGGATATTTTCTGCAAGACAGCTTAACGCCCAGACAGTTTTCGGAAATGATGGATCTTCCCTACGAAGAAGCTTGTTTATTATATGCAGCTTATACTGTAGAAAAAAATGATGATTATGGTCCCATTATCAGCGGCATTGATACCTATCAAGTCCCTGTAATGGATATGATTCTTTTTATCCATGAAGAAAAAGAGAAAGGCATCGTTACGCTGAATGCACAGGATGAAGCAGATATTGATGATGCTTATTTACAAATTACAGATGCACAAAAGCAGCTTTTAGGCGATCAATATACCCGCATTGTCATTGATTTGGATTTACCAGAAGAAGGGGAAGAAACCTTTGCCTACTTAAAGAAAATTCATGCCATTGCAGAAAAATACTATGCTGCATCCAATGTTTATTTAGTAGGTAATTCCACCAGTGATTATGACCAGTCGGTTTCTTTTGCCCACGATAATATTATGATTAGCGTGCTATCCGTGGTATTTGTAGTGCTGGTACTGCTTTTTACCTTTATGTCCGTTTGGCTGCCTATTTTATTGATTCTGGTGATACAGGGCAGTATTTGGATTAATTTCTCCTTCCCCACTTTAACGGATACCAATATTTTCTTTATGAGTTATTTGATTGTAACAGCAATTCAAATGGGTGCGAATATTGACTATGCCATTGTTATTTCCAGCTGGTATACAGAGCTGAAAAAAGATCTCTCACCTAAGGAAGCAATCATGAAAGCACTGGATCTGTCTTTCCCCACTGTATTGACATCCGGCTCCATTCTATCAGCTGCTGGTTATCTCATCGGCAAAATATCTTCCGAGCCTTCCATTGTGGGCATTGGGCAATGTATCAGCCGTGGTACCATTATTTCTATGTTTTTGGTTATGTTCATACTGCCGCAAATATTGGTTTTAGGCGACCGTTTGGTGGAAAAGAGCAGATTAAACCTGCGCCTTGCATCACACATTCCTATGCAGCGTCTCAATGGTGCTGTACTCATCAATGG
>CALWKY010000018.1 GCA_944381395.1 uncultured Lachnospiraceae bacterium | reverse complement strand
ACAACACAAGAGATTCCCGCAATTTTATTTTTATCGGAATTGTTTTCTTATGAAGATAGCCATCGCAATTCCCCTTAAGAAATCAAAAGAAAGAAAAATAATGTTTTCTTAAGGGAAGATTGCTTTTGCCGGCGCTTTTTTATTCTTTTTTCAAAATCCCCGCTTCCACAAAGGGACGGACAAAATTTTCCCGGCTGTATTCCCATAAAGCTTGACTGCCTTGTGCCGTGCAGGCATTGCGCTGTAATACCTGTGCCAGGCTGGTGCCGTGTTCTGTCCAGCCCTTCCCGCCGGCAGCGGCATTGAGCATGGTAGGCTGAATCCGGTCCAAGGTTCTGGCAAATCTGGCTTCCGGTGTATCTGCCGATTCAAACTCTTCCCATAATGCGCGCAGCTGTTTTCCTTGATCTTCCGGCAAAAGGGCAAAGAGGCGGTCTGCTGCCGCCTGTTCCCTGGCTGCCTGTGTCTTTTGTCCCTCCGTATCATAGCAGAAGGTATCTCCTGCATCGATCTCCACCAGATCGTGAATCAAAAGCATACTCATGGTATGCAGCACATCCACCTTTTCATTGGCATACTCCGCCAAAAGCAGTGCCATAACAGCCATATGCCAGGCATGCTCGGCGTCATTTTCCTTCCGGCTGCCGTCTGCCAGCCAGGTCTGGCGGGTTATTTCTTTTTCCCGATCGATCTCCCGTAAAAATGCAAATTGCTGATGTAATCTTTCTGTATCCATACGCTGCCGCCTTTCTATGTAGATTGGCTTTATCATACCATAAAACAGTGAGAAAGTAACCATTCAAACCATTGCGTTCTTATGAAACCAGAAAAAGTCGGGCAGATTTCTAAGCATCTTCCGAAGTAAACAAAAACAGCTGAAATCCTGTGGATTTTCAGAATTTCAGCTGTATCTTCCTGTCATTTTCCTGCAATTTCTTCAGAGATGAACATACGGTTTCTGATAAGGATTCTGCCATCCGCCGGATAAGCCAGCAGTCATTCTTCCGTTTTTTCAATCTTTGCGCCCAGTTGGCACAGCTTCTCCTCCAAATGGTCATAGCCTCTGCGGATATGCCCCAGATCGCCAATTTCTGTGTCTCCTTTCGCGGCTAAGGCAGCCAGCATTAACGCGGCGCCTGCCCGCAGGTCTGTGGCCTCCACCTTTGCCCCTTTCATTTCTTCTACCCCTTCCACCACGGCACTGCGGCTGTCAATGCGAATATCCGCACCCATGCGCCGCAATTCTCCCACATGAAGGAAGCGGTTTTCAAATACTGTTTCTGTCACGACACTGGTGCCCTTTGCCACTGCCAGCAGACTCATAAAAGGCGCCTGTAAATCTGTAGGAAACCCAGGATGTGGCATGGTTTTCAAGTCTACTGGACGCAGCCTGCCTTTTCTGGTTAAATGAATGCCCTCGGCAGCTTCCTCAATTTTCACATTACACTCCCGCAGTTTGGCGATCACCGGTCCCAAATCTTCCACTGACGCGCCTTTAATCAGGATATCGCCTCCTGTAATGGCGCCGGCGATCAATAACGTACCGGCTTCAATACGGTCAGGCATGATCTGATGGACGGCACCGCATAAGGCGCTTTTCCCTTCTATGGTAATGGTAGCGGTGCCTTCTCCTGAAATATGCGCGCCCATTTTTCGCAAAAAACGCACCAAATCCACAATTTCCGGTTCTGCCGCCGCGTTTTCCAATACGGTTTTTCCTTTGGCTGACACCGCCGCCAAAAGGATATTTTCCGTGGCGCCCACGCTGGGAAAATCCAAATAAATGGCGGTTCCTTTCAGTTCCTTTGCCCGCAAAGTAACAATTCCGCCGGATACATCCACTTTCGCTCCCAGTTTACGAAATCCTTTTAAATGCAGATCAATGGGTCTGCTGCCAATGGGGCAGCCCCCTGGCATGGGTAATACTGCTTCTTTGCAAGTGCCCAGCAACGCGCCTGCCACTAAAAAAGATGCCCGCAGTTTTCCCGCCGCCTGCGACTGGGATAAATCAAAATTGCATTTCCAGCCGTTGGTCTGTAATGTTTCCTTTGTTTCATCGTATTGATAGGCTAAGCCCGCTTCCTGTAAAAGACACAGCATAGATTTTACATCCGATAATGGCGGCAGATTGGTAATTGTGCAAGGTTCTTGTGTCAAAAGCACTGCTGCCAGTATGGGCAGAGCTGCATTTTTCGAACCGCTGACAGATACACTGCCGCTTAAACTATCGGCATGATGCACCACATATTTATCCATAGCTTTCTCTGTTCCTTTCTCCGGTTTTCCAAGCATTCAGTAGTATGCCCGGAAAAAGGCTGGCAAACCCATCAAAAAATAACCAAATACAAAAAAGGTCGGATTTTTTTGCTTTACACAAGGACACAATTGTTTTATAATATTTTTACAGCAAAATCTCTTTTGCGAATGTAGTTCATCGGTAGAATAGAAGCTTCCCAAGCTTCGGAGGCGGGTTCGACTCCCGTCATTCGCTTTCTGATCCCATCACTATTTTGTGATGGGATTTTTTTATAAAAAAAGCGGAGCCATTCCTGTTTCATTATTTTACAAAAAGAAACATACCATGCTTGACAAAAATAGGAAAAAATGGAAATGCAGAGTCTGCGGTTATATCCACGAAGCGAAAAAGCTGCCCGCAGATTTTGCCTGTCCCGTTTGCGCCCATCCTCAGAGCTTTTTTGAGCTGAATTTTGAAAATGACTGAGTGTTCTTTTTCAAAAACGTTTTTACTCAGCAAAAAGAGCCCGTATGCCTGCGTCCTGAATCAGAACGCCGCAGTACGGGCTCTATTTTTATCATAAAACGATGTTTATTTGTGGATATGTTCCGCCACTACCTTTTTCAGCTGTATCACAAAAGTAGGCAAAAAGGCTAATACCACGATCTCCTTTAACTGCGTCACTCCAAAAGCAGGAGAAACCTGGAACATATTTGCCAGAGGCGGTACCAGCAGCACTGCCAGTAGCAATACCACACCAGTAAAAAATGCCGCTACAGAAGCTAAATTCGTGGAAAACTTCAAAGCAAAGATAGAGCCTTCCCCTCTGCAGTTAAAGCCATGGAACAGTCTTGCCAGTGTTAAGGTGGCAAAAGCCATCGTAGATGCCAGCAAAGGGTCTCCATCCTTATAACCTAAATAGAACGCTGCCATGGTTGCAATGGCGATCAGCAGTCCTTGCATACCGATTTTTCTGAACAGAACGCCATTGACAATCGGTTCCTTGGGATCTCTGGGCTTTTGATTCAGGAGCCCTTTTCTGGCAGGTTCCACGCCAATCGCAATCGCGGGCAAAGAATCTGTCAGCAGGTTAATAAATAACAGATGCACCGGCGCAAAAGGCACGGGCAGCGCCATCAGGGAAGCATACAGCACGCAAAGAATCCCCGCTGTATTGCCCGAAAGCAAAAACTGAATGGAATTTTTTATATTGGCGTACACGCTTCGTCCATTTACAACCGCTTTTACAATGGTGGCGAAATTATCGTCTGCCAGTATCATGGATGCAGCGTCTTTCGAGACTTCCGTTCCCGTAATACCCATTGCCACGCCGATATCCGCTTTTTTCAAAGCGGGCGCATCGTTAACACCGTCTCCCGTCATTGCCACAATGTTTCCTTTTCTCTGCCATGCATTCACAATGCGGATTTTGTGTTCCGGTGATACACGGGCATAAACAGAAATTTTTTCTAATCTGTGGTCCAGTTCCGCATCACTCATTCGATCCAGTTCAATACCGGAAAGGGCTTCATCTCCATCCTGAAAAATACCCAGCTGTCTTGCGATGGCAGATGCCGTAATTTTATGGTCGCCTGTAATCATAACGGTACGGATGCCGCCTCGTTTCGCATCGGCAACCGCTTGAATCGCTTCTGGGCGGGGAGGGTCTATCATGGAGATCAAACCGATAAAAGTAAAGTCATCTTCATCCGCAACCGATAAAGGACGGATTGTATTCAATTCCTTACAGCAAAATGCCAATACACGCAGCCCTTCCATAGACATCTCCATATTGACCCTGGAAATTTCTTCCCTGCGCTGCGGTGTCATAGGCTGCAGCCCTTCTCTGGTCATAACCCATTTGGAGCGGTCCAATATTACGTCAATCGCGCCTTTTGTAAACAAGATAGGCTTGTCATCCACGAAATGAAGCGTACTCATCAGCTTCCGGTCAGAGTCAAAAGCAAGCTCTCCCAGGCGAGGGTACTGCTGGCGGAACTGTTCTTCATCAATGCCCAGCTGTTCCCCCAGCATAACCAGCGCTACTTCTGTAGGGTCGCCGATGGATGTTCCTTTTTTTTCATCATGCGTCGCGTCACTGGCAAGAAGCGCCGCTTTAATCAGCAGACGCTGCACCGCGTTCATAAGGTCCATTTCATCTCCTGCCAGAAGAGAACCATCCGCATATATGGTTTGCGGTGTCATTTGATTCTGCGTCAAAGTGCCTGTTTTATCAGAACAAATCACAGAAACGCTGCCTAAGCTTTCCACCGCCTTCAGGTCTTTGATAATCGCGTTTTCCTTCGCCATTTTCTGCGTGCCCATGGCAAGAACGATTGTGACAATGGAGGATAATGCTTCCGGTATAGCGGCTACTGCGAGGGCAACCGCAAACATCAGCGCATCCAAAACACCCATACTGCTGCGGAAGATGGAAAGCGCGAATACCAATGCGCAGATGACCATAATCACGACTGCCAGCTTCGCGCTGAACTTATCCAGGCTTTCCTGCAAAGGTGTCTGGCGCTGTTTGGTCTGGTTCATCAGCGCGGCGATTTTGCCTAATTCTGTATCCATTCCTGTGGCACTGACCAGCACGGTAGCTCTTCCATAAGTAACCAAAGATCCTGAAAAAACCATGTTTTTCTGATCGCCAAGGGCAACCTGTTCTTCCTCAATGACGGCTTCTGTTTTCTCAACGCCTTCGCTTTCCCCGGTAAGAGAGCTTTCATTGACCTTTAAGGAATAATTCTCCAGAATTCTGCCGTCGGCAACTACCATATCTCCCGCTTCCAGCAGAACAATATCCCCGGGTACGATTTCCTGGGAAGAAACGACACATTTCTCACCGTTTCTCAACACCTTTGCCGTCGGCTGGGACATTGCCTTCAGGCTTTCCAGAGATTTTTCCGCCTTCACATACTGAACCGTCCCCAATATGGCATTTAAAATCAGCACGGCAAAAATAACAATCGTACTTTCCAAATTACCGGAAACGGCAGAAATCAGTGCTGCCAAAATCAAAATAATCACCAGCAAATCCCGGAATTGGGCAGCAAAAACCTGCGCTATGCTTTTCTTTTTGCCTTCTGAAAGTTGGTTCGGACCGTATTGCTCTTTCCGACTGGCAATTTCTTTTTCAGAAAGACCTTGTGCCGTGGCATGCAGTGTCTCCAATGCCTGTTTGCCCGTTTGATTGTAAAGCTGAGACATATTGATACTCCTTTCTTTTTTCCAGCCGGCGAGAAAAAAAAGAGACTTCTCGCCAACTGCCCTTTGACAGTTGCCGAAAAGTCTTGTTACCGCTTTAAGGTGTATACCGCCAGGCATATGCCGTGGTGTTGACGATATCGCTTGAAACTACTCCCTTTTCAACTCGCAGATACTATAACATAAAAAACAAGATACGTCAATCACTCTTTTTGTCTCGGAAGCATCGATACATAAAAATACAGCTGCCTTTTTTCAGGCAGCTGTTGAAAAAAATTTCTTATTTATAATTATTGTAGCCATCTTTCAGCAGAACGTCATGCGCACCGCCTTCTACCAGGCTGGTGGTAGAAATCACAGTGATCTTTGCCTTCTGCTGCAGTTCCGGGATGCTCAGCGCGCCGCAGTTGCACATGGTGGATTTTACTTTCTTCAAAGAAAGTGCCACATTGTCATGTAAAGAACCTGCGTAAGGAACATAGCTGTCTACGCCTTCTTCGAAGGACAGGTTTTTGTCGCCGCCCAGGTCATAGCGCTGCCAGTTTCTTGCTCTGGAAGAACCTTCGCCCCAGTATTCCTTCATGTAGCTGCCATTGATGTTTACCTTTGCTGTAGGGCTTTCATCGAAACGCGCAAAATATCTGCCCAGCATAATGAAGTCAGCACCCATTGCCAGTGCCAGTGTCATGTGATAGTCATATACAATACCGCCGTCAGAGCAGATGGGGATATAAATACCAGTTTCCTTAAAGTATTCGTCTCTTGCCTTTGCTACTTCAATAACGGCACTTGCCTGACCACGACCAATGCCCTTCTGTTCTCTGGTAATGCAGATAGAACCGCCGCCAATACCAATCTTGACAAAGTCAGCGCCGCATTCCGCTAAGAAACGGAAGCCTTCTGCATCCACTACGTTGCCAGCGCCAACCTTTACGCTGTCACCGTAATGTTCACGGATCCACTGTAAAGTCAGCTTCTGCCATTCGCTGTAACCTTCGGAAGAGTCAATGCAAAGCACATCCACACCAGCTTCAATCAGCGCAGGCACACGTTCTGCATAGTCTCTGGTGTTGATGCCGGCGCCCACAACATAACGTTTCTGGCTGTCCAGCAGTTCGTCGGTATTTTCCTTATGGCTGTCATAGTCCTTACGGAATACCAGATACTGCAGTCTGCCTTCTTTATCTACGATAGGCAGCTGATTGATCTTATTTTCCCAGATAATATCATTTGCCTGCTTCAAAGTAGTACCTTCCGGCGCATAGATCAGGTGTTCCATATCGGTCATAAATTCTGTAACTTTGGTAGCAGGATCCATACGGCTTACACGATAGTCTCTGCTGGTAATCAAACCCAGCAGTTTACCCTGTGCGGTCCCGTCTGTGGTAACTGCGATGGTGGAGTGGCCGGTCTTATTCTTCATAGCCAGTACATCCGCCATGGTGCTGTCGGGGCCTACGTTGGAATCACTTACCACAAAGCCTGCTTTATATGCTTTTACTCTGGCTACCATTGCCGCCTGATTTTCAATCGTCTGTGCACCATAAATAAAAGAAATGCCGCCTTCCTTTGCCAGTGCCACTGCCATCTTATCATCAGATACGGACTGCATAATCGCAGAAACCAAAGGAATATTCATTTCCAAAGCGGGTTTTTCGCCCTTCTTAAATTTTACAAGAGGTGTCTTCAGACTTACGTTTTCTACACGGCATTCACTGGAAGAATAGCCGGGCACCAGTAAAAATTCGCTGAAAGTTCTGGACGGTTCATTGAAATAAGTAGCCATTTTCTTTTTCTCCTCCTATTCAAAATGAAAAACACGCAGGAAAAACATCTGTCTTTAACCTGCGAACAACATACTGCACAAAATCCGTTTGATTTCATTGATTTTATCACTAATACATACAACCTTCAAGCACAGTTTATGGGATTCAAATAATTTTGGTAGATTTGTTGAAATATCGAAAAAAAATAGAGGTTTCTTAGAGTTTTCTGTCTAAATACGGCAGCAGAAAACGTGCCAATAAACCAATGGCACATCCGCACATCAAGCCAGTTACCAAAAAAACGGGTAAAAAAGAAACCAGTCGTATGTCTTCCACCACAAGACAGGCAACCAGCAGCTGACCCATATTATGGCAGACACCCCCTGCCATGCTGACACCTACGATAGAGCAGACATCCCATTTTTTGAACAGCACCATCACCCAAAAACTGAGTACCGCTCCCGCCATGCTAAACCAGAACGCAGAAAATCCGCCAAAGAGCAGGCTGGAAAGCAAAACCCTTGCCACCGTCACAAAAAAGGCGTCTCTCGTTTCCCATAAATACAGCACCAAAAGGACCGCCAGATTTGCCAGTCCTAATTTTGCGCCTGCCACTGGCATAGGAAACAATAATTCCACATATCCTAATACCACCGAAAAGGCCACTGCCATTGCTAAAAATGGAACTTTTCTTGCTTCTTTCATCGTGCCACTCCATCTATTTCTGTTTTTGCCGCACCTTCTATGGTAATAACCAGCCCATTGGGCAGGCAGACAATGCTTTCTCCTGTAAAATGAATGGCGCCTGACTTTTGACAGGTGCCATCGGGGCAGTTTGTTTCTTCTATCCAAACAGCGCCGTCTCCTGTACAGATGCGATTTTCATATTGATCCTCATAGACAAAGGTCTGTTCTTTTTCCAAAGACAGCTTTGCCACTTCTTGTCCATTTGCTGTGACCACTGCCCATACTCCTGCCTGCCCTTTGGTCAGCAAAAACACCGCCGCTGCCGCCAAAAGCACGGCTGCCGCCACGAAAAAATCTCCTCGTTTCATGGTTTGCCTCCTTTTTTTTATTGTAACAAGACCAAAGAAAAAAAGAAAGGCTTCTTTCATGAAAAATGGAACCCTGAAACAATGCGCATGCTCCTAAGCCATTCTTTTTTCCGATTTCCCCGTCCATTGATTTTTCTCTGTTTCCTGCCCTTTCCCCTTGCCAAAACACACTTTGTCGTCTATAATGGTTTTTACTTTGGTACTGTTATGCACAAAAGCATCGAAGTGGAAAAGTAAACGATAGGGAAACAAAAGAAAGGGGGATTGGGAGATCATGGAACAAAAGAGAGAAAAATTCTCATCCCGTCTGGGCTTTATATTGATCTCCGCAGGCTGTGCCATCGGTCTGGGTAATGTTTGGAAATTTCCGTATATCACAGGAAAGTACGGCGGAGCGGCATTTGTGCTGATTTATCTGCTGTTCCTGCTGATTTTCGGGATTCCCATTATGGTAACAGAGTTAGCTGTAGGGCGTGCCAGCCGCAAAAGTGTTGCCATGAGTATGGATGTACTGGAGCCAAAGGGTACCAAGTGGCACTGGTTTAAATATATGGCTATGGCAGGCAATTATGTGTTAATGATGTTTTATACCGTTGTGGCAGGCT
Organism: uncultured Lachnospiraceae bacterium; assembly: GCA_944381395.1. Lineage (GTDB taxonomy): Bacteria > Bacillota > Clostridia > Lachnospirales > Anaerotignaceae > CALWRB01. Next base: position 15,607 of record CALWKY010000018.1, on the reverse strand, counting down.
GGATGGTTTATTTCTTTATCCGTACTGCGGCAGGCGGATTTATTGGGCTGGATACTGACGGTGTCAATCAAGTTTTTATCCAGATGCAGCAAAATGCGCCTTTGGTGATCCTCTGCACCGCATTCGTCGTGGTTTCCTGCTTTGGAATCTGCGCCATGGGTCTGCAAAACGGCGTAGAACGCATTACAAAAGTGATGATGTTGCTGCTGCTGTTTTTGATATTGGCTTTAGCTGTCCGCTCTCTGTTTTTGGAAGGCGGAGAGGAAGGATTGAAATTTTATCTTTCCCCGAATTTAGATGCCATTCGGGAATACGGCTTGCAGGAAGTGCTCTTTGCCGCCATGGGGCAGGCATTCTTCACCCTTAGTATTGGTATGGGCTCCATGGAAATCTTCGGCAGCTACATTGATAAAGATCACTCTTTGATGGGAGAAGCGATTTGTATTACCGCCTTGGATACCTTCGTGGCATTGATGGCTGGGCTGATTATCTTCCCTGCCTGCTTTGCCTATGACATCAATCCCGGCAGCGGACCCGGTCTGCTGTTCCAGACCTTGCCCAACGTATTTAACGCTATGCCTAACGGCAGACTATGGGGGAGCTTATTCTTCCTGTTCATGTGCTTTGCGGCATTTTCCACGGTGATTGCTGTATTTGAAAACATCGTTTCTTTCGGTCTGGACTTAACCAATGCCAGCAGAAAAAAGGTGGTTGTATGGAATGGCATCATTATTTTCCTGCTGGCGCTACCTTGTATTTTGGGCTATAACGTGCTTTCTTTCATAAAGCCTTTTGGCGACAACACTACCATTCAGGAGCTGGAAGACTTCATAGTCAGCAACAATATCCAGCCCTTAGGCAGCTTGATCTTTGTGCTGTTTTGTACCAAGAAAATAGGCTGGGGCTGGGACAAGTTTTTGGCAGAAGCCAACGCCGGAAAAGGCTTGCCTTTCCCGAAGCAGTTAAAGTTTTATATGAGCTATATCATGCCCATTGCCATTCTTTACATCTTTGTGATGGGCTATGTTTCCATGTTTGGTTAATCAGCATTGGAAAAAACGGGAGAATCTTCTCCCGTTTTTTTATGGAAATAAAGCCCATCATCCTTTGTAAGGATGAAAAAGCGGCGCTGATCTTCCAGTTCTCCGTCTAATTTGACAAAACCATTAGAATTTTTCTTTTTTTCTGGAAAAAACCCGTCCTTTGCGGTAGGATAAGAGTGTTATTTCAATCGTTGGGAGGAAAACACATGGCAACAAATCAAGAATTTCTCAGACAACTGCGGCAGGAAAAACAATTTTCCCGGGAAGCACTGGCAAAAGCGGCAGGGGTATCGCCGCAAACCGTGGCACAATGGGAATCCGGCAAAGCGCAGCCTGACGCGGCACAGCTGAATGCTTTGCGCTGTCTGTTGGGGAAAGAACGTACAGACGAAACACCCGCTCTTTCTCTCATGCCTTTTTTTGTGTGGGAGGCAGTGGGCGCCGTACCTGTTTTATTGGGATATTACGCGGCACATTCCTATGCGGTGGTAGCAGCCGGCATGGTACTGCAGCTGATCGGTATTCTGCTTTTTGAAAAAAAGGCGTCTGCCGCTGCAAAGGGAAATCATCTGTCACGGATGGAATTACGCAGCCAGTTTTACGGCATTGCGGTATGGCTGTTTGCTTTCGCGCCGGCGCACCTGCTGGTAGACGCATCCTTTGCCATTTACCCGGATATTTTTTCTAACCGTACAAAGATTATGAATCTGTTGATTGTGTATCTCTTGTGCAGTATTTGTACCAGAATGTACTTACAGGAAAAAGCAAAAGGGCAGTAACCGCTAAACAGAGAGGATCATCAGAAACTTTGATCCCAGAAAATAAAAATCGCCGGAATTTACGCAGCGCAAGTAATTCCAGCGATTTTATTTTGTTGGTACGGGGTTAGCGAAAAAGTCTTACAGCTCTCCTGAAAAAACAAGGAACCTATTCTGAAGAAGAACCCGCTTATCTTTCTTTTTTTATACTCTTTTTCTGTTCCTTTCCTCTTTTGTATAGTTTCATCCATTTTATCATTTGTAAATCAGTAACTGTTTTTCTTTCGTATCTTTTGGAAAACTATTTTTCTTTCGTATGTTAAGGAATAAACTTTTCTTTCGTATTTGTTTTTCTTTCGTATTTTGGAAATTATCTTTTCTTTGGTATCTTTTTTCTTTGGTATCTTTTTTCTTTGGTATCTTTTTTTCTTTTGTAATTTGTGTTTTGGTATGGAAAGACTCCTTTTTACTGCTGTTCGTGTTCTTTAGCAAACTTCCGGTTCTTATAAATACCAACCGTCAAAAAAGGAATCACTACCACCAGAATACCCAGGTAGCCGCAATAGCCATATCCATACTGAATGATATTACTCAGCCCCATGAAAGAAATAGACATGGACAAAATAATGATAAAGGCAGATACAATGGCGTTGCGGATGGGCGCGGAAGAAATCCGGCGGAATACGGGCAGTTTCTCAAACCGTGCCACAAAACCAAATGTGGTAGTAACACCGGTAGAAATCAAACAAGCCAGCAGGCAGACAGCGTAAACCGCTGTCATCCAGCCAATACCCATTTCCCGGCAGCTGGTCAAGGTGGGAATGCTGGTTCCACCTTCCACTGCGGTATAAACGGAACTCCAAGAAAGGAGCATCAGGATGGAAAGCACTAATGCCACTGCGTTCATGGCAAAAGAAATCCACATGGATGCAGCACAGCTTTTTTTAGTAGTTAAAGCGGTGCCACAAGCGATCATGGTAGGCAGTGTCACACACTGGAAGCCTGCATACTGGAATGCATTGACGACAGCTTGGGGAAATGCGGAAAAACCATTTTCTGCAAAATCCGTCTGCATAACGGTAACAACAGAAGTATCGCTTTCAAAAATGCCCACGGTATAAATCACAATGGCTGTGACCAAAATGGCAATACCCATATAGGTAGTAGCGGTACGCACCAGCTGGGCGCCAAAAATAGTACAAAACAGAACAATAACTCCTACCACGCCAATTCCCATATAGTAATTCATGCCCACATACTCCTGCAGTGCCGTAGCTGCGCCGGAAATGGCTGCTGCCACTGCCATCAGCACCATAATATAAAAGAATACCTCAAAGAGCCATTCCAGTTTATCAAAGGGATGAAACAGGGTCTCAAACAGTTCTTTGTAGCTGCTTAGTTTTCTGGAGTTGTACATAATCATGGCTTCCCGCATGGTCAAAGTAAGTAACAGCATGGCAATCACTGCTGCCACAGGTCCCATCCAGCCCAGTCCTACGTAATAGGTATTTGCCTGATTACCGGTAGCAAAGCCGCCGCCTGCATGGGCAGAAAACAGCACTGCACCTACAGAAAAAATCATGGCAAAAGGTACTTTTGTTTGGGGAAAGGATTCTTTCCACGGACGGGAAGAAGCCATTGTCCCTTGGGTTGTTTTCATTTGTGTTTCGTTGGTTCTCATTTGTACTTCGTTGGTTCTCATTTGTAAAAATCCTCCTCGATTGATTTTGGTAAAAGGACGGGAGGCATAAAAAAAATTCGCCTCACTCTGCCCTTTTTATTGGCAGAAGAGACGAATCCAATTTCGAATCCGCGGTACCACTCTTCTTATCCTCGTATGGAAACGAGAATCTCTCTGTGAAGCTCCAGCAAGCCTCTGTCACTGTAACGGGAACCCCCGTCTGTTCTTACTCTACGTTCAGAACAGCCGCTCAGCGACCAGTTCAACAGCTCTGCACTCTAATGTCTCGCACCAACCGGCATCTCTCTGAAACGGCAGCCCATCCGTCTACTCCTTCGCGTCTTAGCGTTTACGGTATCCGTTATACCACAGATAAAAATACCTGTCAATATTTTTTTTTGTGATACAGCACAAAAATGTTTCCCTTGCCTGTCTTTTCATTCTAAGATATACTGAAGAAAAATCCTCAGGAGGTGTAGAAAACCATGGATTCTTTGCGTATTTTCCAGTGGCAGATGACAGTGCCTGCCCAAAAGGAAACAGCCTTAAAAATAGCAGAAGAAGGCATGGCAAAAGCCGCAGCAGAACATGCGGATTTCTTTTGTCTGCCGGAAATGTTCTGCTGTCCCTATGAAACGCCTAATTTCCCCTTATATGCAGAAGAAGAAGGGGGATTTCTTTGGACCAGCCTGTCCCAACTGGCTGCCAGGTATGGTCTTTATGTATCTGCCGGCTCTGTCCCGGAAAAAGATGAACAGGGGCGTATCTACAATACCGCTTACGTTTTTGACCGTTCCGGCAAACAGATTGCGAAGCATCGAAAGATCCATCTGTTTGATATTCAGGTGGAAGGAGGACAAAGTTTTCGGGAATCAGACACCTTAAGCGCCGGAGATCAGGTCACTGTATTTGATACGGAATTTGGCAAAATGGGATTATGCGTCTGCTATGACTTCCGCTTTCCGGAATTGGCACGGCTGATGGCATTAAAGGGCGCAAAAGTCATTTTTGTCCCTGCCGCCTTTAACCAAACCACCGGTCCCGCCCACTGGGAACTGATGTTTCGCAGCCAGTCCATGTTCCATCAGGTCTTTGCCGTAGGCACCGCGCCGTCTTTGGATCCTGCCGCTTCCTACCACGCCTGGGGGCATTCTATTATCACCAGCCCTTGGGGAGATGTGATCAGCCAGATGGATGAAAAAACCGGCGGCAGACTGACCCAGATAGATTTCACCCAAGTGAGTCCATCCGCAAACAGCTGCCTTTGCTGCGCCACCGCAGAGAAGATGTGTACACCCTGGCAGAAGTTCCTAAAAAATAAAAAAGAATACCGAGACGCGGACTCTGCCTTTTTTGAAGCTATGATTGTTCTTTGATTTCTGAAAAAAAACTGCGGCAGCTGTTTGTATCAAAAGTCAACCCCTAAGCATTCTTTTTCTTGCGAATCTATATTTTTTCTTTGATTTTTAGAAGGGAAAGGGCTGTCTGCAAAAAAATAATACCCATGGAAAGAAACAGCTGGAATCCTTCCTGTTAAAAGGATTCCAGCTGTTTTTGTTTTCTAAAAAAGATATCTTTTCAATTTCTTTTTTAAAGTTCTGGTTTCTTAGAATTCCGCGTTCTTTACTGTTCTAGGATAAGGCAGTACGTCACGGATGTTGCTTACACCAGTCAGATACATCACCGCACGCTCAAAGCCCAGACCATAACCGCTGTGGCGGGCGCCGCCGAACTTGCGCAGATTCAGGTACCACCAGTAGTCTTCTTCCTTCAGCCCCAGTTCTGCCATACGTTTTTGCAGCAGATCCAGTCTTTCCTCTCTCTGGCTGCCGCCGATGATCTCACCCACACCGGGAACCAGCAGGTCCATCGCCGCAACCGTCTTGTTGTCGTCGTTCATGCGCATGTAGAATGCCTTGATATCTTTCGGATAGTCTGTTACAAATACAGGCTTCTGAAAGATCTGCTCGGTGAGGAATCTTTCATGCTCAGTCTGCAGGTCGATACCCCAAGATACGGGATATTCAAATTCCTTCCCGCTCTGCAGCAACAGATCCACCGCTTCTGTATAAGTTACTCTGCCGAAATCGTTGTTTACGATATTGTGCAGTCTGTCTAACAGCGTATTATCAACGAAGTGATTGAAAAATTCCATCTCTTCCGGTGCCTTTTCCAGCACATAGTTGATGATGTACTTCAGCATGCCTTCTGCCATTTCCATGTTATCTTCCAAGTCAGCAAATGCCATTTCCGGTTCGATCATCCAGAATTCCGCCGCGTGGCGCTGAGTGTTGGAGTTTTCCGCACGGAAGGTAGGGCCAAAGGTATATACATTGCCAAATGCCATGGCAAAGGTTTCTGCGGAAAGCTGGCCGCTTACGGTCAGGTTGGTTTCCTTGCCGAAGAAGTCCTTGGAGAAATCCACCTGTCCATCTTCTGTCATGGGAGGATTTGCGGGATCCAAAGTGGTGATACGGAACATTTCACCGGCACCTTCACAGTCACTGCCGGTAATAATGGGTGTATGCACATAAACAAAACCCTGGTTCTGGAAGTATTCATGAATTGCCATAGCAATCAGGCTTCTTACACGAAATACGGCGGAAAACAGGTTTGTTCTGGGGCGCAGGTAAGCAATCTCACGCAGATATTCTACGCTGTGGCGCTTCTTTTGCAGGGGATAGTCAGGGGTAGAAGTGCCTTCTACTGCAATGGAAGCCGCCTTAATTTCAAAAGGCTGCTTCGCACCGGGGGTTTCTACCAGTTTCCCCTTTACAATCAGCGCTGCGCCTACATTCTGCTTTGTGATTTCCTCGTAATTATCCAGAGCGCCCGCTTCAAATACGATCTGTACGTTCTTAAAGAAAGAACCGTCATTCAGTTCAATAAATCCAAAATTCTTGGACACACGCATGGTGCGGATCCAGCCGCCCAATGTTACTTCCTTATCCGCAAAAGCCGCTGTTTCACGGAACAGGCTCTTTACACGAATCCGTTCCAGTTTATCCATATTGATTCTCTCCTTATTTTTTATTTTTCTGTTAAGTGTCAATTGTTTTTATTTTAGCCCGAAATGATAAAAAAAACAACTCTTTTTCTCGGAAACAATGCAAAAATACAGGCTGTTTTTCCAAATCGATTCTTTTTTCCTCTCATTTTCAAAAAAGAAAAGCAAAGAAAGCTGTTTTTTTCCGGCAGGAACGACAGCATTTCTTGTCAAAAGACATCCTCTGTGCTACTATGAGAATACCGGTTGGATATTTTTTTCTTTCCAAAATAGGACAGTAAAAAATCTGCTTTTGAGGAAAAAGCAGGCACATACAAAAAAGAAGTCAAGGAGGCGAAACCCTTGGAATTTATTATTCGTGAAGCAACCAAAAAAGATTTACCCTTAATGGCAGTACTGTTTCGGGATGCTTTCCGCGCGGCTCCCTGGTGTGACCATTGGACACTGGAAACTGCCCAGAGACGGCTGGGAACTTATCTGGATCATCCGCGGGCTTTTTCTTTGTCTCTTTGGGAAGGAGATACGCTGCTGGGCTTTTTATTGGGAGAAATAGAACAGTACGATCAGCTGGAACAGTTTTTACTGCGGGAAATTGCCGTTTCTCCCGCCAGACGGGGACAGGGAATCGGGAAACTGCTCTATGAAACAGCAGAGAACCGTCTGAAACAAGAGGGAATTCAAAAAGTAGAACTGGTCACGCTGTCTGCGGAAAAAACCCGTGGATTTTATGAAGCGCTGGGATTTCATGTGGAACGGGATATGATTATCATGAAAAAAAGACTCTCAAAGGAGGAGGAAGTATGAGCCTCATCCGTTGGAAAGAAAATTGCCTGTACCTGCCCCACCTGGCTGATACAGACCGCCCTGCCCTTGCCTATGTAAAGGGAAGCCGTATGGGCATCCTGCTGGATTGCGGAAACTCTGCCCAGCATGCCCGTCTTTTTATGAAAGAACTGCTGCTGGCAGGAGAAAACCTGCCCAAACTGGCAATCCTTACCCACAGCCATTGGGATCATTCTTTTGGCATGTCAGCCATGCCCTGCCCTGTAGCCGCTTGTGAAAAAACAGCAGAAAAACTGGAAACCATGTGCAGCTGGTCTTGGACCGTACAGGCTATGGAAGAACGGCTGGAAGCCGGGGAAGAATCCCTCTTCAGTCATCGCAATATCCCAAAAGAATACCCGGATTTATCCAAAATTGTGGTAAAAAGCCCGGATATTCTCTTTGAGCATACTTTAACGGTGGATTTAGGCGGAGAACGATGTATTGCTTCTACCATTCTCAGCCCCCATGAAACGGATTGTGTGATCTGCTATTTCCCCGGCAATGGGATGCTGTTTTTAGGCGACAGCTATTGTTCCGTTCCCGTGGGAGAAGACTGGATTTATGACAAAGAGCGCCTGTCTGTTTATATACAGACACTGGAAAGCTATCCGCCCGGCACATTCTGTATCAAAGGGCATCATCCGCCCCAGCTTCTTTGGGAATTACTGGAAGAACTGCGAGCAGAATTGTAAGTAGTGTAGTGTAGTGCAGTGTAGTGCAGTGCAGTGTAATGTAGTGGAGTATAATGTGGTTTAGAAAGGAACGCAAAATGAAGCAGACATTGGTCATTGGTTCATCGGTAGTAGATATTATTGTGCGTGTTCCCAGACTGCCAAAGCGGGCGGAGGATATCCATATTCTTTCCCAGCAGTTTTCTCTGGGCGGCTGTGCCTATCTGGTCAGTGATATTTTACGTCATTTCCAAGTGCCCTATAGCCTTTGCACCGCAGTAGGCGGCAATATCTACGGCAGATTTGTGGAAGAAGAACTGCGCAGACGGCAAGTTCCCATTTACGTTCCCCGACCGGAAGGGGAAAACGGCTGCTGCTACTGTATGGTAGATGACAGCGGAGAGCGGACATTTTTGGTTTCCCACGGCATAGAGTATACATTTTATGAAGAATACCTGCACCATATAGATACCGCCTCCATTGACAGTGTGTATATTTGCGGACTGGAAATTGAGGAATATACCGGCTGGAATATCATCCGCTACCTGCAAAAGCACCCGGACTGGACGATTTATTTCGCGCCGGGTCCTCGCATTTTGTCCATCCCCCAGGAAAAATTAGAGGCAATATTTCCCCTGCACCCTATTTTGCATTTGAATGAGCAGGAAAGTTTGGACTTTACCCGCGCTGCAACGGCACAGGATGCAGCACGCGCCATCTATGCCGTGACCCAGAATACCGTATTTATTACCTTGGGTTCCAAAGGCGCTTTGGCATATGATGGAACCGCTTTTTATACTGCCGGCGCTTTTCCCACCCAGGTGGAAGATACCATTGGCGCGGGAGACAGCCATATCGGCGCCCTCATTGCCTCCCATCGTCTGGGGCTTACGCTGCAGGAGGCTTTGACTGCCGCAAACGCCATTTCTTCTTTGGTGGTACGGCAAAAAGGCGGGCTTTTGGATGACGAGGCTTTCCGCTCAGCCAAAGAACTTCTGCCGCCTAAACTATTAACAAAAATTTTAGAAAATAATTTTTGAAAAAATGGTAAAAACTATTGACCAGAAAGAAAAAACAAGTTATAATCAAATCAGCACAAATAATAATGATTATTATTTGAAAATGGTATTACAGAAAGGAGTTTGGAATCATGGAATTAAAAGGCAGTAGAACAGAAGCCAACCTGATGGCAGCTTTCGCAGGCGAATCTCAGGCAAGAAATAAGTATACCTATTACGCGTCTCAGGCAAAAAAGGATGGTTATCAGCAGATTGCGGCCATCTTCGAAGAAACAGCAGCAAATGAGAAGGAACACGCAAAACTGTGGTTTAAGCTGCTACACGGCGGCAAGGTACCCGGCACCCTGGAAAACCTGGCAGACGCAGCAGCAGGCGAAAACTATGAGTGGACCGATATGTATGCAACCTTTGCAAAAGAAGCAAAGGAAGAAGGGTTTGACCACATTGCATTCCTGTTTGAGGAAGTTGGCAAAATCGAAAAGGAACACGAAGAACGTTATCGCAAACTGATCTCCAATATTGAAGGCGGCTTGGTATTCTCCAGAGAAGGCGACGCAATCTGGCAGTGCTCCAACTGCGGTCATATTGTAATCGGTAAGCAGGCTCCGGAAGTTTGCCCTGTATGCGCTCATCCTCAGAGCTATTTCCAGCTGAAGGCTACCAATTACTAATCAAATAAGCAAAAATACCAACAGCTTCTGCAAAAAAACAGCAGAAGCTGTTTTTTTCTGTCTAAAATATTCAGAAAAAAAGAAAAAATTTCTTTTGATTTTTTAACTTGATTTAAGTTTCTTACGTTATGATAGAGTCAGAAAGCAGCCAACATTCCCTTATCTTGATCAAAATAATATAGCTTCCCACAAAGGAGGTTTGAAACCATGATGCGGACATGGATCACCGCTTTTGCCATCACATCTGTGCTGTGCGGCATGGGAACATCCTGTTCCGCCGCTGAAACGGGAACCGCGCGGGAAGGAACACAAATTGTTCTTTCCGACAACGGTATTACCGCAGATGGTGCTGCCGCTTCCCAAACGGAAGGCGATGCGGTTTATTTGGCAAATGATATTGTTTATTACGAAGAAAAGACCGCTTATGACAGCGGCAACCCTTATGGGGAAGGCACCGAAGCAGATATGCACACTGCCCAAGAAGCCGCCAGCCACACGGTTGTACATATTACCCAGCCGGGCACCTATATTTTAAGCGGTACCCTTTCTGCCGGACAGATCGCCGTTGACTTAGGCGAAGATGCCAAAACAGATCCAGAGGCTGTAGTAACACTGGTGCTGAATGGTGTAGACATTACCTGTACCGTAGCCCCCGCCGTGATTTTCTACAATGTTTATGAATGTGATACGGCATGGGTAGACTATGACGAAGGTACATTGGAAAGCTACACCGCTTCCGCCCAGCAGGATACCTCTGCTGCTGGTGCCAATGTAATCCTGGCAGACGGTTCCGTCAATACGGTCAACGGCTCTTATGTTGCCCGCATTTACAAAGATAATGCGGAAAGCAAAAAGCTCCATAAATATGACGGTGCTTTTTACTCTAAAATGTCCATGAATATCACCGGAGAAGAAGCCGGTACCGGTATCTTGGAAATCGAAGCGGAAAATGAGGGATTGGATACGGAACTGCATCTGACCATCAACGGCGGCATCATCCGCATTCATTCTCAAAATGACGGCATCAATACCAATGAGGACGGTGTTTCCGTTACCACCATCAATGGCGGGTCTTTGCATATTGTAGCCGGTTTAGGCGCAGAAGGCGATGGTATTGACTCTAACGGTTATTTGGTTATCAATGGCGGTACGGTCATTGCTGCCGCAAATCCCGCTTCTGACTCTGGGTTAGATGCGGATCTGGGTTCCTATATTAACGGCGGCTCTGTCATCGCGACTGGTTCTACTATGGACTGGGCAGAAAGCGATTCCAATCAGGTTACGCTGAATCTGCAGTTTGCATCCCGGCAAACTGCGGATGAAGCCATTCTTATTACAAAAGAAGACGGCACCGTATTATTTGCTTATGATCCTGATGCCGATGAAACAACCGGCAGTGACAACCGCAGCTATCAGGGCGCTGTCATTAGTTCTCCCAACTTTGCCGTAGGCGAAACCTATTATGTGTATGTAGGCGGATCCGTAGATGGCGAGGATGTGGATGGTTTGTATGATCCTGCTACCGTCACCGGATTTACCGGCGCGGTACAGCAGGTTTACACCGGTACCGATGTCGGCAGAGGCGGTATGGGCGGCAGAGGCGGCAACATGGAAAGAGAAGAAATTACCTTTCCCATGACAGAAGAACAAGCCCAGTCCCTTTTAGCGCGCGCACAGCAGTCCGATACCACTGTTACAGCAGAAGATTTGATGGCGTGCACTTCTATGGAAGAAGTGATGGCATTATTGGGTGAACCGGATCGCTCCAAAGAACGACCCCAAGGCGAACCTGGTCAACAGCCACCGGAAAAACCGGAAGGCGAACCGCCCACAGATGACATGACAGCAAAACCGGAAGGCGATTTATCCGCGGGCAATCCTCCTGATAGATCCGGCGATGCATCCAACACAGTACTTTCTGAAAATGACAGCTATTCTAATACGTTTTATATGAATGACAAGGTCAATGCTTTCAGTGGTGTGCAGGATACGCCCGCTTCCGAAAATTAAGCTAACCCCCACTCTTTGCCGAGAGGCAAAAGTGATCCTATATATTTGCAACCCCTTTTTCCCTTTTTGAGCAGGCACGGCGGCTGACCCCTATCAGACGTCGTGACCTGCTTTTTCCCTTTTTATAATAAAATTTGCGGCGGCTGACCCATAAAAGTCTTGGAAAAATATTATGTTCTGCTTTATAATAAAAGTATTTTCCAGAGGCACATATATCAAATTACGATTTCCCCTTTGCTTACTCTTTACAGAGCAAACCGCAACACCTTTTATCAATAGGCGGAAATAGAAACATACAAAGGAGGGTGCTCAAATGTATGAATTGATTCCCATAACAGCGCAAAGTTTTTATATCCAAAGCCCGGCAAAAATCGGCTTGGTAAAAGTAACGGAAGATACCGTTTGTCTCATTGACAGCGGCAATGATAAGGATGCAGGCAGAAAAGTGCGACAGATACTGGATGCCAACGGCTGGAAACTGCAAGCCATCTACAATACCCACTCCAATGCCGATCATATTGGCGGCAATGCCTATCTGCAGGGACAGACCGGCTGCAAAATTTACGCCATGGGCACAGAGTGCGCCTTTACCCGCAGTCCCATATTAGAACCTTCTTTTCTCTATGGCGGCTATCCTCCCAAAGATCTGCGCCATAAATTTTTAATGGCGAAAGAAAGTGACGCATTGCCCCTCACACCAGCATGTCTGCCAGAAGGATTTTCCATCATCCCCCTGCCTGGACATTTTCTGGATATGGCAGGCTTTCGCACACCGGATGATGTGGTATTTTTAGCCGACTGCCTTTCCAGCCGGGAAACATTAGATAAATACCGCATTGGATTTATCTATGATGTGGCAGCGTACTTAAAGACTTTGGAGCAAGTAAAGGAAATGAAAGCCCGTATGTTTGTGCCTGCCCACGCTCCCGCCACAGAGGATATTGCGCCCTTGGCACAATATAACATCGATACTGTGCTGGATATCGCGGAACACATTTTCAACGCCTGCGCCAGCCCCCTTTCCTTTGAGGCTTTGTTGCAGAAACTATTTGCAGACTATGGGCTGACCATGAATTTCGAACAGTATGTATTAGTAGGCAGCACCGTCCGTTCTTATCTGTCATGGTTAAAAGACCAGGGCAGATTAACTGCGTTTTTCCATCAAAATATGCTTTATTGGGAACGTGCCTGATCTTGTTTTTACAGAAATAGAACAGAAAGGATTTTTTTATGGATATTGCAGATATTATGAAAACCCAGACCCCTTATTGCTCCCAGCATGGACAAATCCCCCAGGAATTACAGCTGAAAGCCAAAACACTATGCTGGCAGTATAACCAGACTTCTCCCGCAGAAAGCGCAAAACGCGGAGAAATTCTCCAGCAGCTTTTGGGCACCTGCCATCCTCTCACATTTATTGAACCTTCTTTCCGCTGCGATTATGGGTTTAATATCCATACTTCCGGCATGGTGTTTATCAATTATAACTGTGTCATATTGGATACCTCTCCCGTACACATTGGTGCCGGCGTATTGATTGCCCCCGGTGTTTGTCTGGCTTGCTCCGGACATGCTTTAGACCCTCTACAGCGGGCAGAGGGGATTGGTACTTCCAAGCCTATTACACTGGAGGACCGGGTCTGGATTGGCGCCAATGCCACCATCTGCGGCGGTGTGACCATCGGTGCAGGCAGTGTCATTGGTGCCGGCAGCGTGGTGACCAAAGATATTCCCGCAGGTGTAGTAGCGGCAGGAAATCCCTGCCGTGTTTTACGTCCCATTACAAAAAAAGATCGGGTTACACTAACCAGCACCATAAAACAAGAACCATAAAGCAGAAAGATCCCGATCGTTAAGACAATGAAAAAAGCATAGAAAAACACCACCCCATGTTTACAGGGTGGTGTTTCGTTTTTTGTTTCTAACATGATTCTATATCATTTAGTAAAAATACTTTGTATGCTTTATTTGCAATAAATTTCGTCGTTATCAGATCAGCGCCTCCACCCACGATTCCGCCAGCAACAGGAACAACTTTCACAAGATTTACAACGCCCTTTTCTCCAAATTTTGTAACAAGCCGAAATCCAACTTTTTGATTGATTTTCGTCAATACCGTACCCGGTAATTTTTTCAAAAGATTGCGCGTAACTTTATTTGCTGCTGAAACACCTGCCGATTTGCATACATCTGTGATAGAAGTCTTTACAAGACATAGATACACTAACATTTGTACTTCATCATCATGCAAGTCATAACCACCCATAACTGCTAATGTTGCAATCATTCTCATTTGAATGTAAATTACACTGGCAATATTGGCTGGAATGGTAACAGGCAGTGTAATAAGCCCTCCTAAACCAGTTACAAATCCAGAAGCGGCACATTTTTTAACTTGATTATCCATAAATTTTTTTAGCAGCTGCTATAGAATCCCCATATCTATCCAAATATTCTGTTGCTAATATATCACAAGATTTACTTCCAGGAACCCCATGGACTTCCAGGAACCCCATGGATCGCCATAAAATAGCATTGATCCAATCGTTCCGTCATCTGTTCTTGTGTAATAAACTGTTGAACATTTTTGTGCCGACCTACTCCGTGTAAACGGCTGGACAGATGTGCGGGTAACTCCTGGCTCCGGCGACCACGGCATAGACATTACAGCGGAAAAAGACGATATAAAATGGGGCTTTCAATGTAAACGCTGGAATGGTACAAAGGTGGACGCTATTGCCGTAGGTCAGACCTACAAAGGAAAAGCGATTTATAAGTGTGATATAGTGGTAATCATCACTACAAGTACACTCACGGCGCAAGCAGAAAGCGAAGCAAAGCAGTTAGACATAAAGGTATGGGGGCGAGGGAAAATCCGTCAGTTGATGGATAAGCTGGATAATGCAGATAACTATTACTTGTCCGCATAGCCGTTGCTCTCCCCCGCTCTCGTGCGCTCTCTCGTATTTACAGCGCAAGGGGCAACAAACTACACACTAAAAAGAAAAACGCCTGTAACAGCTGCTCTCGTAGCAAGATTGTTACAGGCGTTTTGTTTTCAGTTCAAGTGCCTTAAATCGTTAAGGACTTGTCCCTAAATTATTTCAGTTCTGAATGCTGTATAGTGCGCTGTTGCGTGGGGCGTTGGTAAGCATCGTTGAAAAGCAAAACAAATTATTGATAATATTGAGAAACGGGGTAAAGTCGCTGTCCTTCTGGTTTGCGCTGTCTATGCCGTTGTTGATCGCGATAAACCGCACGCCTTTTTCCACGAACAGGACTTCGGTATAAAAGCCCACTTTCAGATAATCACGCCCAAGCCGCGACATATCTTTGACAATCAGCGTTGCCACTTCTCCGTTTTCAATCCGTTCCAAAAGTTCGCTCCAACTCGGACGGTTAAAGTTCGTTCCAGAATACCCGTCGTCCACGAAAAACACGGTGTTTGAAAAGTGATTTTCCTTTGCGTATTTACTTAAAATTGCCTTTTGGGACGAGATTTGTCAAGCTGGTTTTCTGCGAAAGCACATCAGAAAATGCAATGGGGCTGCCGCACTTTGCTCGTGCGGCAGCCCTGCTGTAATTCAGCGCAGATATGCAAATGTATTGCCCAAATGGGTATCAAAGCCGAGCGCTTGATACATTCCCTCATCGCAGGGAGCGCAGGTGACGGTCAGGCTGGCAAGGGCGTTTTCTTTGCTCCATCTTGCGCTGCTTGTGCCAGTAGCCGGGCAGCGCCTTTTTTGCGGAACACAGGTTCAATGTAAAAGTCATCGAATATCCCAACATCGGTGCAGGCGAAGGTGGAAAAGCATCGGGATATACTGCACATCCCCACTGCCCGATAGCCCCGCTTTGCCACAAAGAACGTGATTTTCCCATCCCGGATGGCCTGCGCCAGCTGTTCCTGCTTTTCCTTCGT
>CALWKY010000017.1 GCA_944381395.1 uncultured Lachnospiraceae bacterium | reverse complement strand
TGCGCCAGACATCTTCCGGAGAAGATATGACGGTTTTAGACGAAACAGGAAAAGAAACCTTACGGCAAATACAGCCAGGCGGTGTGATCCTTTTTGCAGAGAATTTGGATACAGAAGAGCAGACAGTTGCCCTGATGGCACAAATGCAGGAGGAAATGGAGACACCACTGTTTTTTGGCATAGATGAAGAAGGGGGTACTGTTTCCAGACTGGACCATAGCCAGATTGTCCATGAGACAGTGGAAAGTGCCGGAGAAATGGAAGAGGACTCGCAACGGGCAAAAGCGGCGGGAGAAAAAATCGGACAAGTGCTGCAGCGCTTAGGAATACAGGTTGACTTTGCACCCATTGCCGATGTGAATACCAATCCTGATAATCCGGTTATTGGCATCCGTTCCTATTCTTCCGATCCACAAACAGCTGGAAGAATGGCGTGTGCTTTTTTGGAGGGACTGGAAACGTATGGTATTTCCGGAGCGGCAAAGCATTTTCCGGGCCATGGAGATACCCAGACAGACAGCCACGACGGCAGTGTGAGCATCGATCAGACAAAAGAGGAATTGGAAACGGTAGAATTGGAACCATTTCGCCAACTCATTACAGCCGGCATTGATTTTGTCATGGTGGGGCATATTGAAACGCCGCACGTAACGGGAAATGAACTGCCGGCATCTTTATCAAAGACAATGGTAACCGATATTTTGCGGCGGGAAATGGGCTTTGAAGGGCTTGTGATTACCGATGCCATGGATATGGGGGCAATCGTAGAAGAATATCCTGCTGGAGAGGCATCTGTTTTAGCCATCGAAGCTGGTGTGGATTTGGTTTTGATACCGGAAAATCCCCAGGAAGCCTTTGATGCTGTTTGTGATGCTGTCCATAGCGGCAGAATTTCCATGGAGCGTTTGGATGAGAGCGTAGAGCGGATTCTTTCCTTTAAATATGAGAAAGGAATCCTGTCTTAATCACATTTTTTACCCCTCTATGCTTGCAAATGCCAGGGAGAATTATTATAATAAAAAATAAGTTTCTTTAGAATGGGGAATTTTGAAGAATAATTGCAAGAAGGAGGGGTGCGCCATGGCAGAAAATGTTCCGGAAGAACTGTATCAGGAACTGGTGGAACGGATGAAGAAATACCACCCTACCAGAGATTTTACAATGGTAGAAAAGGCTTATCGCCTGGCAGCAGATGCCCACAAGGATCAAAAAAGAAAATCTGGAGAGCCATATATTATTCATCCTCTGAAAGTGGCTTATATTCTGGCGGAACTGGAATTGGACATGGAATCCATTATTGCCGGACTGCTGCATGATACCATTGAGGATACTGTTTATACCTATGAGGATATTTCCAATTTGTTTGGGGAAGAAGTGGCTTTACTGGTAGACGGCGTTACAAAATTAGGTAAATTATCCTATTCTTCCATAGAGGAGCAGCAGGCGGAAAACTATCGTAAAATGTTTTTGGCAATGGCCAAAGACATCCGGGTAATTTTGATTAAACTGGCTGACCGCCTGCACAATATGCGGACGCTTAACTATATGACGCCTGCCAAACAACAGGAAAAAGCCAGAGAAACACTGGATATCTACGCGCCTTTGGCACATCGTCTGGGCATCGCCAAGATCAGTTCCGAGATGGAGGATCTTTGTTTTAAATACTTAAATCCCGATGCCTATTATGATCTGGAAGTAAAAATTGAAAAAAAGAAAGCAGAAAGAGAAGCTTATGTACAGCAGATTGTGGCAGACCTTTCTGCCCATATGGAAGCAGCCGGAATTAAAGGCAAGGTTTTTGGCAGAAGCAAGCATTTTTTCAGCATCTATAAGAAAATGGTAAACCAAGGCAAAACCCTGGATCAAATTTATGACTTGTTTGCGGTGCGTGCCATTGTGGATAATGTACGGGACTGCTATGCGGTATTGGGTATTGTCCATGATATGTATAAACCGGTGCCGGGCAGATTTAAAGATTATATTGCTATGCCCAAAAGCAATATGTATCAGTCTTTGCATAACACTTTGATTGGACCGGAAGGGGAACCTTTTGAAGTGCAGATCCGCACCTGGGAGATGCACCGTACCAGTGAATATGGTATTGCCGCCCATTGGAAGTATAAAGAAGGCCGGGGCGGTGAAACCACAGTCCATGAAGAAGAAAAGAAACTGACCTGGCTGAGACAAATCCTGGAATGGCAGCAGGATATGAGCGATAATAAAGAGTATTTGGATACCATTAAACTGGATCTGAATATCTTTACGGACCAGGTGTACGCTTTTACGCCAAAGGGTAAAGTGGTGCAGCTGCCCAAAGGCTCTATTCCTGTTGACTTTGCTTATATGATTCACTCTGCCGTTGGCAATAAGATGGTGGGGGCAAGAGTCAATAATAAAATTGTACCGATTGACTATAAAGTACAAAACGGCGATATCATTGAGATCATGACCAGCCAGAATTCGAAAGGACCCAGCCGGGACTGGCTGAATCTGGTGAAGAGCCCTCAGGCAAGAACCAAGATCAAGCAATGGTTTAAAAAAGAGGAAAAAGAAGAAAATATTAACCGCGGCAGAGAAATTCTGCTGGCGGATATGAAAAAGAAGAACATCAATCCTGCCGATGTGCTGAAGCCGGAATTTATGGATATCATTATCAATAAATTCGACTTTAAAGACTGGGATGGTGTGCTGGCTGCGCTGGGATACGGCGGTATCAAAGAAGGTCAGGTAGTCAACCGGCTGAAAGAAGAATATCTGAAAGAGAAGCGTTCTCAGGAAACCGCTGAAGATCTCATTCAGAAAATGGTGGAGAAAAAAGCACCGGGAAAGAAGAAAAAGAGCAGCAGCGGTGTGGTTGTAGAGGGCGTTGGCGATGTGGCAGTGCGTTTTTCTAAGTGCTGTAATCCTGTGCCCGGTGATGAGATTGTAGGATTTATTACCCGTGGTCGTGGGGTGACGATCCACCGTACTGACTGTAAGAATGTGATTTGTTTGAGCAATGAGGAACGTGCCAGACTGATCCGTGCGGAATGGGATATGGAAACCGCGAAAGGCGGCAGCACAGAAGCAAGCTACCTGGCGGAAATCCGCGTAACCAGCCATGATAAGACGGGTCAGCTGTTAAATGTAACCAGAGTTTTGACAGAAGAAGATATTGCATTAAAGGGCATGAATGTGCGTGTCACAAAGGATATGCTGGCGATTTTTGACATGACCATCGAGATCCATGGCAAAGACCAGCTGGAAAAGATTATCAACCGTTTGATGCGCATCAAAGATGTTCTGCAAGTAGATCGTGTTTCTGGCTAAAGTAAAGGAGATAGCAAAATGCGGGCGGTACTGCAAAGAGTAAACCGTGCAAGCGTCACGGTAGATGGCGAAGTAGTGGGACAGATTGAAAGAGGCATTATGGCACTGGTTGGCATGGGTCCCAATGATGACGAGGCAACCATGGATTATATGCTGGATAAAATGGTGAACCTGCGTATTTTTGAAGACGATCAGGATAAAATGAATCTTTCTTTGACAGATATTGACGGGGAACTGTTACTGGTACCTAATTTTACGCTGTATGGGGATGCCAGAAAAGGCAGACGTCCCGGCTACAGCACCGGCGCTGCACCCCAGCAGGCAAGAGAAAGTTTTGGCAGACTGTGCCAAAAGGCAGCGCAGCTGCCTTTGAAAAAAGTAAACTATGGACAGTTCCAGGCATATATGCAGGTGGAATTGGTCAACGATGGACCGGTAACTTTACTGTTAGACAGTGACCGTTTATTCTAAAGAAGGAAGCAGCACCTATGAAGTATATTTTATCAGGACATGTATATTGGAATGATGTACAGACGCTCATTCAGGTTTTTTTCCCCAACCTGCATTATTACGAAACGGATACGCCGCAGGCAGAGGGACTGACGGTGGAGAGCCGCTGGAACGGTACCTGTGCAGAGGCAGTTTTGTATGAAAACGGCGTGGAAAAATCATCTGCTTCTTTTCCGGGAGAAGAAAACAGCGAGAAGGAAGCAAAGCGCTGTATCAAAGGCGCATTATACCATTTGCTGAGCAAAGAAACCGGTTTTTATCCCCAGTGGGGCATTTTGACCGGTGTGCGTCCTGCCAAGCTTGCCAATGGTTTGCTGAAAGACGGCATGACAGAAGAAGCAGCCTTCCAATATTTGACAGAAAAATACCTGGTTTCTCCCCAAAAGGCAAAGCTGATGCTGCAGGTGGGAAAAGAAGAACAGCGCATTTTAGACAGCTGCGGGAAAGATGAAGTAAGTCTGTATATTGGGATTCCTTTCTGCCCTACCCGCTGCTTATACTGCTCCTTTACGGCATATCCTTTCAGCCGTTACGCAAAACGGGTGGATGCGTATTTGGATGCGCTGACCAAAGAACTGACAGCGATTCGCCATTTGATGGGCGGAAAGCGGATGCGTTCTATTTATATCGGAGGCGGAACTCCTACCACCCTTAATGAGGAACAGCTAAAACGCCTGCTGCACCATGTGGCGCAGACCTTCCCTTTGGAGCGGGATATGGAATATACGGTGGAAGCGGGCAGACCAGATACCATTACCAGGGAAAAACTGGAAATTATCAAAGCTTATGGCGCGGACCGCATTTCCATCAATCCCCAGACTATGAATGACCATACACTGGCTTTGGTAGGCAGAAAACATACGGCGGCACAGGTGGAAGAAATTTTCCATCTGGCAAGAGAAGCGGGACATAACAATATCAATATGGATCTGATTCTGGGACTGCCGGAAGAAAAGCCGGCGGATGTAAAAAGAACTATGGAACGAATTGCTGCGTTACAGCCGGATAATTTAACGGTACATACGTTGGCGGTCAAACGGGCATCCCGCTTGAAAGAAGAACTGGAAAACTTTGTATTAACCCAAGCCGGTGTGTTAGAAGAAATGCTTGCCATTGCTGCGGAAGGTGCTGGAAATATGGGCATGCATCCTTACTACATGTACCGGCAGAAAAACATGGTGGGCAATTTTGAGAATGTGGGTTACTGCCTGCCGGGAAAAGAGGGCATTTATAATGTCCAGATTATGGAAGAAAAGCAAACCATTTTCGCGGCAGGCGCTGGCGGCACCACCAAAATGGTGGAGCCGGCAACAGACCGGATTGAGCGGGCGTTTAATGTGAAAAGCGTGGAAGATTATATTGCAAGAATTGATGAAATGATTGCCAGAAAAGAAGCGCTGGCAGAGAAATTAGGAGGCAGAATATGATTCAGCTGGTAAAGGGTACGAAAGATATTTATGGTGAAGAAGTCAAAAAGTGGCAGAATGTGGAACGGAGAATGCGGAACTTATGTGAAAAGTTTGGCATTGGCGAAATCCGTACCCCTGCCTTTGAGTTTACAGAACTGTTTGTCAGAGGCGTAGGCGAAACCACCGATATAGTGCAGAAGGAAATGTATACCTTCACCGATGATGGCGGCCGTTCTCTGACACTGCGTCCCGAAGGTACAGCAGGTGTAGCCCGTGCGTATATTGAGCATGGCATGCACAATGACCCTCAGCCCATTAAGCTGTATTATATTTCTCCTACCTTCCGCTGTGAAAATACCCAGGCAGGCAGACAAAGACAGTTCCACCAGTTTGGTGTGGAGATGTTAGGTTCTTATAGTGCGGCACAGGATGCAGAAGCGATTTCCGTTGCGGCAGCACTGCTGGAAGAATTGGGTGTGCAGGGAGTAGAACTGCGGATGAACAGCTTAGGCTGCCCCAAATGCAGAGCCAGATACAATCAGGTACTGCGGGACTTTATCGGCAGCAATTTAGATAAGCTGTGCGCTACCTGCAAGGAGCGTTATGTGAAGAATCCGCTACGTGTGCTGGACTGCAAGGAAGAAGGCTGTCAGCGGGTTCTGCAGGATGCCCCCAGTGTATTGGACTGTCTGGATGAAGAATGTACTGCACATTTTAAGAAGGTACAGGATATTCTGGATGAGATGGGCATTGCTTATACCATTGACCCGAAGATTGTAAGAGGTCTGGACTATTATACCAGAACTGTATTCGAATTTGTTTCTGACGGCTTAACCGTTTGCGGCGGCGGCAGATACGATAATTTGATCGAAGAATGCGGCGGTAAGCCCACTGGCGCTGTTGGTTTCGGCATGGGCATAGAACGTCTGCTGATGATTCTGGATAAGCAGGGTACGGATTTAGGCATTTCTTCCGGTACGAAAGTATTCATTGGCTCTATGGGCGAAGCTGGTCAGAAGAAAGCGCTGGCATTGGCTTATACTTTACGGAAAGCCGGTATTTGCGCGGAAGCGGATACCGTAGAAAGAAGTGTAAAGGCACAGATGAAATACGCCAATAAGATTGGCGCGGCTTACTCTTTCGTCATTGGGGAAAGCGAACTGGAAGCTGGAACGGTGCAGGTAAAGCACATGGAAAGCGGCAATGCGGAGGAAGTGGCATTGGCAGACCTGGTGGCTTATTTCCAGAAGAAAGCATAAAAGAAATTCGATGGAAAAAAAAGAGCGGTTTCCGCTCTTTTTTATTTGACCGTAAAAAGTCAGGTTTTTTATGGAGACAAAATGTTTCTTTCAGATAGAAAAAAGAAGAAATCTATGATAAAATAATACCGCAAAGATAAAAACACAACGTAAGAAGAATACACTTACAGAACCGGTAGGTAGTCCGGTCGCACCATATGGTGTCAGTAACCCTCCCTCCTTGGGTCGTCCATTCTTTGTGTGAGATTTTTTATTTAAGGAGGGCTTTTTATGGACAAAAGCATTTGCGGGTTAACGGTATTTTTTGAAGCGCCTTTCTGGGTGGGGGTTTTTGAATGTGCCGCGGATGGTACAGTCTCAGCCTGTAAGGTTACGTTTGGTGCAGAACCCAAAAGTTATGAAATAGGGGAGTATGTACTGAAAAATTACTATCACCTGGCCTTTAGTCCGGCTGTTACAGCACCGGTAAGCAAGACAGTGCGCAATCCCAAACGGCTGCAGCGCTGCTTGCGAAAGCAGATGCAGCAGACTGGTGTGGGGACAAAATCCCAGCAGGCACTGAAACTACAACAGGAACAATGCAAATTAGCGCGGAAAGCAAAGAAAAAAGCGTGGAAAACTACAGAGCAAGCACATAAATTTGCGCTGAAACAGCAAAAGAAGAAGGAAAAGCACAAAGGCAGGTAGGAAGCAGGCTCCCCTTAAGCATACATAGGTTTTCTGATTTCTTGATTTCTTAAGGGGAACTGCGAGGGCTATTTTCCTAAGAAAACAATACTAATAAAAATAAACTCGCGGGAATTTTTTGTGTTGCAAAGATTCCCGCGAGTTTTGTTTTCTTAGGAAGATGCTCCTTACCTGCCTTGCTTTTTTATGCGCATCAAAACAGGATAAGAAAGTGTACTGCATAGAAAACCCCCGAAGGTTATTCCTTCAGGGGTTTTGATTACATAGAGAATCCGCGGTTCTGGAAGAAAGATAGGATTGCGGCTTCTGCGGCAGTGACTCTGCCCTGTACGGCGCCTGCTTTTCCGCCGCCTTTGCAGCCAAAGTCATTTTGCAGTTCTTTTAATAACGGGCGGACATCTTCTGCGGGATTTAACAGCAAAAAGCTATAATTATCCCCGTCCAGTTTAGAAAAAAGAGCTACCGTGCCGCTGATTTTAGAGGAGAGTAAGTCACCCAGATGCGCCACATCTTTACTGTCCAGACCATCGGCAAAGAATAACAGATTGGTGATGCCATCAGGAATCTGGGCAGCCTGTTTTTGGAAAGTTTCCCATTTTTCCGCTGCCCGCAGATGTTTTAATTCATCCAATTCCTGGAATTTATTTTGCGCAGCGACCGCTACCTGAGAAACAGGCACAGAAAGCGCATGGGACAAGGCAAGAACACTCTCATTCTTTTCTGCGTGGGAGCGCAGCGCGCGCATGCCGCAGCAAACCTCCATGCGGGTACCGCCTTTATAGTTTTGCGTGGAAAGAATTTTAATTTGACCGATTTCGCCGGTATGGGCTACATGAATGCCGCAGCAGGCACAGCAGTCATAACCCGCAATAGTAACAATGCGAATATCACCGGAGAGGGCTTTCTTACTGCGGTAAGGCAGCACTGCCAGTTCTTCCTGGGAAGGGTGGGTAATTTCAACGGGCAGATTTTTCCAAATGGCTTCATTGGCGGCCAATTCAATGGCAGGCAGATCCGCATCCTCTATTTTTGCATTAAAATCCAGGGTGATTTTGTCCATATTCAAATGGAATCCTACGTTATCGCAATGGTATTTTCCGCAAATGACACCACTGAGGATGTGCTCGCCGGAATGGCTTTGCATCAAGTCAAAACGCCGATTCCAGTCAATTTTGCCGCTTACAGCAGTGCCGATTTCCAAAGGCTGTGCCATAGTGTGGACAATGACACCGTTTTTTTCTCTGGTATCTGTAACGGCAATCCCATTGATCCAGCCGTGATCAGCAGGTTGTCCGCCGCCTTCGGGATAAAATAAGGTTTGATCTAACTCTACCGCATAAGCCCCGTCTTTTGCTTCACAATTTAAAACGGTGGCAGTAAATTCTGTTGCATAATGATCGAAATAGTAAAGCTGCTTGGTCATAAAAAAACACCTCATTTCCGTAAGCTTTTGTACGCAGGGTTGATTCTTTTTGGATTTATTTTCATGTTTCTGAATCAAAGCATAGCACAAAATCAATCTTTTGCATAGAAAAAACTTACATCTTATACAGAACTCTTTTTCGATATACAGAAAAGAGAAGAAACCCTTCAGCAAGGGTTTCTCCAAAGAAAAGGGAACAAAGAATATGTTTTTATCAAAAAATAAATTATCGAACAGCCACCAGCTTCTTTTTCCGGTTGAAAAAGTATTTTTTGGTCAGCAGATAGCAAAGAGGGATTAACCATAACTCCATTGCAAAAAACATGGCGCCATATCCCACATCAAAGAATGCAAGAGGAACACAGCAGCTGGTGCACCAGGGAACCAAAGCAGACATTATAATAGAGGAGTTTTCAATATCCATTGCCAATTCCTCGTTACCCTGCTGGTCCTGAGGATAGGTATCTTTTTGCAATTCCTGACTCATAATAGCAGATACTGCCTGATTACAGAAAATAGAGGCAGAAAGCATACCGATGATGGTAGTAACGGGATAACGGCCGATTTTTTCAGACCATGCCGCAAGATTCTTTTTCACATAACGCAGCATATTGGTGCCGTCAAAGATACCTACCAGAGCAGAAGAAACCAGCATAACCAGAATGACTGTTTCCATGGACAAAAGACCGCCGCCGTTTAAAATCGTGGATAAGGAGGCATGAGAAGCTTCATAACCCCAAATACAAGCTTGCAGAATTTCTGGGAAAGTATGACCTTGTACAAAGTAAGCAACCGCCACAGCGCAAAGAATGCTGGCTAAAATACTGCGTTCCACATTCACATGCAATACCGGCAGCAAAAGCATGAACAATGCGGGCAGGAAAGCCCATACGGAAAGTTGGAATTCTTCCTGGAATGCCGTCAGTAAGCTTTGGTCTAAAGAGTGAATGGGGTTTGCGTAAGATAAGACGGCATACAATACGATGCAAAGAAT
Source organism: uncultured Lachnospiraceae bacterium (assembly GCA_944381395.1). Classification (GTDB taxonomy): domain Bacteria; phylum Bacillota; class Clostridia; order Lachnospirales; family Anaerotignaceae; genus CALWRB01. The sequence goes on along the minus strand of CALWKY010000017.1, from coordinate 4,284 downwards.
AGTGGGCAGCATTGCCGTACGCAGCATCATTTTTACATTGGACATAATCTCTGTTTTGGTAATGGTTGCCACCAGGTGCGCGCTGGAAGAAGTAGGAGAGCATCTGTCGCCAAAATAACAGCCGGAGATCAACGCGCCGGCGGTAAGTAAAGGGTCTACACCGCCGCTTCTTGCCAGAGCCATGAATACAACACCTAAAGTACCAGCTGTACCGAAAGCTGTGCCTAAAGCGTAGCTCAAAAATGCAGACAGCAAAAATGCAATGAGTAGGAAGAGGGAAGGGGTAATTAATTTTGCGCCATATGCAACAAACACGCTGGTGGTACCGCTGATACGCCATGCGCCGGTGATCACACCAATCATCATCATAATGACAGCAGCGTGAATGGTTCCCGCCATACCCCTTAATGACATACGAACGAGGAAATGAGCGGAGAACCCACGGTATAACCCTACAATAAAAAATGCCAGAAATCCTACCGCAAGGGCAAATATCAAAGAATATTGATTGATCAGCACAAAGATAAGTGCTCCCATAAATATGCTAAACGCTAATATCAGATCCATAGTGAGACCCCCTAAAATGTGAAGCAGGATACAGAAAAGTTTTTTATTTCCCGCAATATGGCATTGACTTTCTTTCGCAATTATCATATCCTAAAACTATTGATTTGTGAAATTCATGATTTTTATCATTTAGTTCAAAAATAATGATGATAGTTCTGGGAGGTTATCCATGGAATTGCGGACATTGGCTACCTTTATCAGGGTAGCGGAATTACAGAATTTTTCCCGGGCGGCGGAACAGCTGGGCTATTCCCAGTCTGCAGTCACCATGCAGATTAAACAGCTGGAAGGTGAACTGGAGGTACCTCTGTTTGAACGGATCGGTAAGCAGGTGAAGCTGACAGAAGCAGGAGAGCAGTTTATTCCTTACGCCCAGGAAATTTTAAAAACTGCAGAAGAAGCCCGGAAAATTGGAAAGAAAAACGAGCATGTCAGTGGTGTTTTACGCATTGGAACAAATGAATCCTTAATTACTACCATACTGCCGCCTATTTTGCTGGAGTATCAGAAAACATACCCGGAAGTGGAAACGGTGGTCTGCTTAGGCACTTCCAGAGAGCTGCAGGAAATGATGCAGCACAACGATGTGGATTTGATTTATTTTTTAGCGGAGCGTGTTTACTGTGCCGACTGGATGCGTGTTTTAGAGCATGAAGAACCAGTGGTTTTTGTAACACGCAAAGAAAATCCTGTTTGTAAAAAGAAGCTACTGACCTTAAATGAATTGATTGCACAACCGCTGATTTTAACAGAAAAAGGCAGAGGGTACCGTTATCGGCTGGAACAGCTGCTGGGGCTGCATGATATAGAATTACATCCTGTATTAGAGATTGGTAATATTGATGTAATCATCCATATGGTTTTAGAAGATATGGGAACGGCTTTTTTGCCGCTGTTTACCGTACAGGAATATATTGAAAGAGGCGAAATGGCTATCCTGCATGTGGAAGATATTGACATTAAGGTTTATGGTCAGATGGTGTATCATCACAATAAATGGATGACACCACGCTTAGCTGCCTTTTTAGATTTAGTACGGAAACATGTTCCCAAGGATTATGTTTTTATGCTGGAAGAAAATCTAAAAAAGAACAAAAAAAAGTAAAAACCCATTGACAAAAAAAGAAATAAAGCATATTATATGAATAGATGTTCATATATGGAAAGGCAGGCGGACTATGACAGAACAACAGGAAACTGCTTTCTTACACGACTTAGCAGATTTTTTTAAAGTATTCGGTGATAGTACCAGAATCCGCATTTTGCGCTTGCTGCAGGACCAGGAACGCAATGTAGGTGAAATTGCCGAAATGCTGGACATGAATCAGTCTGCAGTAAGCCATCAGCTGCGTGTATTACGCCAGAATGATCTGGTGAAGTACCGTAAGGAAGGTAAAACCGTCTACTATTCTTTGGACGATCATCATGTAAAGACTGTATTGGAGCAGGGTATGACACATATCCGGCACAAAAAAGGATATGATGCGTAACAAAGAATGCGTGTACAAAAAAATAGTTGCCGACAAAGCAGGTCGGCAATGTTTTTGCGCAATATATGAACGAATAAGCATATAAACATTTATGCAAATGATTTGCAGATGGAAACTAAAATGATCTGAAATAAAAACAGGGGAGGAAAGCTTATGCGTACATTGCGGATTGCTATGCAAGGGTTAGACTGTGCGGATTGCGCGGCAAAAATTGAGCGGGGCGTACAGAAATTAGAAGGCGTGAAAGAGGCTTCCATCAATCTTTTTGCCCAACTGCTGGAAGTAGAGACGGAACGGACCATGGAAGAAATACTTCCTCAGGTGCAGAAAATTACTGCCAAATATGAACCGGATGTGATCGTAACAGCGTATGAGGGACGCAAAACAACAGCCCAAAATCAGAATATAGATACTTGCAGCTGCCATAGCCATGAAGATGGTACCAAATGCGGTCATGAGGAACATCATCACGGAGAAGGGTGTTGCTGTGAAGAAGGGCACCATCATCAGGACAGCCATGACCATGAAGCAGAACACCATCATGGAGCAGGATATCACCACCACGCAGAAGAATGCCACTGTGAAGAAGGACATCACCATCATGGAGAAGGCTGCTGCCACCATCACCATGACCATGGGGCAGAAGAGGAAATTGTTCCCCATGCACCCATAGAAGCCAAAGGAAAAATGGAATTCTCCCTGCAGGGATTGGATTGTGCGGATTGTGCCGCAAAAATCGAGCGGGCAGTGCAGGCGCTGCCAGTGGTTGCGGATGCGCAGGTGAATTTTATGCGCGGTACTCTTTTGGTAAAAACTGATGCCGATGCAGTATCACTGTTACCCCAAATTAAAGATGTGGTAGCCCGTTATGAGCCGGATGTGCAGGTGCTTTTGCGCCAGAAAGAAACCGCAAGAGCAGCGGCTGCCAAGGAAAGTGCCAAGGCAGAAAGAAGAAAATTGTTCCTGCGCTTTGGCTTTGGATTGATATTTTTTATCATTGGCGCGTTGTTAAAAGATAACCCTTCTTTGGGACTTTTGGGAAAGGCATTGCTGATTGGCGCATATATCACCTTTGGTTATGATGTATTGCTGCGGGCAGTAAAGAATATTGCCAAAGGCCAGGTATTTGATGAGAATTTCCTCATGTCCCTGTCCACCATTGGCGCTTTTGCCATTAACCAATGGGATGAAGCTGTCTTTGTTATGTTCTTCTACCAGGTAGGGGAAGCGTTCCAGGACTATGCGGTGGAAAAAAGCCGTTCTTCCATTACGGATTTGATGGATATTCGTCCGGATACTGCACACAAAATGGTAGGAGAAGATGTGGTAACCGTTTCTCCGGAAGAAGTATCTATTGGAGACCTGATTCTGGTGAAAGCCGGTGAAAAAATCCCGCTGGACGGTACTGTGGTAAAAGGCAGTGCCAATTTAGACACCATGGCGTTAACCGGCGAGTCTGTACCCCGAAAGGTGCAGGCGGGCAGCCAAGTTTTCAGCGGCTATGTCAATGAAGACGGTACGCTAACCATCCAGGTAACCAAAGCATTCGGAGATTCTACCGTGATGCAGATTTTGGAAATGGTGGAAAATGCCGCTGGAAAGAAGTCCAAAACAGAGCAGTTTATTACCCGTTTTGCCAGAGTTTATACCCCTGTAGTGGTGGGAGCAGCCGTAGCAGTAGCCATATTGCCTCCTCTGTTTGGATTTGGCGCATTTTGGGATTGGTTTGGTAAGGCCTTGATTTTCTTAGTAGTATCCTGCCCCTGCGCATTGGTTTTGAGTGTACCTTTGAGCTACTTTGCAGGCATCGGCGCTGCATCCAAAGAAGGAGTGCTGATTAAAGGCAGCAACTACCTGGATGTATTGAGCGGTTTGAACCGTGTAGTAATGGATAAGACCGGCACTTTAACAGAAGGTGTTTTCCAGGTGACAGAAATTTCTGCCCAACAGCCCAAAGAAGTGTTGCAGCTGGCAGCCAATGGAGAGGCTATGAGTACCCATCCCATTGCCAAAGCCATTGTGAAAAAAGCCCAGGAAGAGGGAATGCAGATCACCGCCGTTACAGATGGGAAAGAAATTGGCGGGCATGGTATTATCTATGGAACAGGAGATAGGCAGGTGCTTCTGGGCAATCATAAATTGATGCGGGAGCATGGCATTTCTGTGCCGGAGTATGACGGCATTGGCACGGTGGTTTATGCAGCGCAAGGCGGAACATATTTGGGAT
>CALWKY010000016.1 GCA_944381395.1 uncultured Lachnospiraceae bacterium | reverse complement strand
AATATAAAAATGTGTGACTGGAAAAGTACCGCGGGTTTGTTTTTATGAATCAAATTATGCAGAGATATTGAAGCGGAGGTTCTCAAAAATAAAATATTTTGTGTTTTGGAGGGGAGAAGCATCTTTTCGAAATTAAAAAAGACTTTCAAATTTTTTCTGAAATCTGACAACATATGTTGCAAAGTGCTTCTTTTTATGATAAAGTAACATATGTAACAGGAGAACAAAAAGAGGGGTACAAAATGAATAGCAGACAGGAAAAAATGAAGCATTTGGCGGATATTGCCAGAATGTATTATATAGACGGGAAAAAACAAAGCGATATTGCAGCTGCTATGGGCGTTTCTCGCCCTCTCATCAGCCGTATGCTGACAGAGGCGAAAGATCTGGGATTGGTGGAAATTAAAATTCACGATCCATGGGAGCGGACCGCTGTTTTTATGGAGAAATTGCAGAAACAGTGGGGAATCAAAGGGGCTGTTTTGCAGGACGATCAAGAGGATGACCGTTTGACCAATATTGTCTTGGCAGAAGGCGCGTTTGACTTGTTGGAGCAGATTGGGACAAAGCGAATGGGAATCGGCTGGGGTCATTTTATTGGGCAGATGGTGGAATGGCTGGAAGAAAATCCTCAAAAGAATTCCAATGTTACAGATATTTTTCCTCTTTTGGGAAATGCAGGCGTACCTGTGCGCAATTACCATTCCAATGAGAATGTAAGAATTATGGCGGAAAAATTATGCGCTGCACCGCATTTTCTGTATTTGCCCGCCCTGCCGGAGAGTTTGGAAGAAAAGCAGGTGCTGTGTTCTACGGAGCTATATAAACAGATGGAAGTACAATGGCGCAGTCTGGATACGATGATTGTCAACATTGGAAACTATCCTTCCACGCCAGACTTTGCTTCTGGTGCCAGATATGGGACAAAGCTGCAAAAGGAGAAAGTCTGCGGCAGAATGCTGGCCTATTATTTTAATGAACAGGGGAACATTGTGGATTCCAGTGAAGATTTTGCCATACAAATCCCCTTGGAAGATTTGAAACTATGTAAAAATGTAGTGGGTGTCTGTTCTGCCAACACAGCCGCAAGAGCATTAAAAGGTGCTTTAGCTACTGGTCTTTTCACCCATATTGTGGCACGGACAGACTTAGTAAAAGAAGTAATAGAATAACGGCATCGAAAAACGGAGAAGCTGTTTTTCGCAGAAGCGGAAAACGGCTCTTTTTTGTTGTAAAATATGCACAAATTTCCATCTGTTTTTTTTCTATACACAAATTTGTCTTTTGTTTGAACGAATGTAAATTATGTGCTAAAATAAATTCATAGATTGTAACATATGTTATGGAAGGAGGGCGCATATGGTTTTAGATCAAAAAGCCGTTGGTGCTATGCTCATGCATGCGGCAGAATATCTCAGCGCGCATACAGATGAACTTAGCGAGATAGACTCTAAGTTTGGGGACGGCGATCATGGGATTACCATTGGAAAAATTGCGAATGTCATCCTGCAGTCCGTACAGCAGTGGAAAGATGGTACTCCCATCAAAGATTTCTTCGATGACTTGGGCATGGCAATTATGGAGGTTAAAGGCGGATCTGCCGGTCCTCTTTACGGTACGATGATCGGCGGATTTGGCGCAGAACTGAAAGAAGACGAAACTGTGCTGGATGCGGACGGCATCAAAAGAATGTTCACAGGTTCTTTGGCAGAAATGGAAGATATCACCAATGCTAAAGTGGGCGATAAGACCATGATGGATGCTTTGATTCCTGCGGTGGAAGCGGTGAAAACGGCAGATGGAGATGTGAAGGAGATTTTGCAGGCTGCCGCGGAGGCTGCTCAAGCGGGTGCAAAGAATAGTGAAAACTTTATCTCTAAATATGGCAGAGCAAGAAGTTATAAAGAAGCGACTATCGGTACTCCTGATGCGGGAGCAGTATCTACAGCACTTTTTATTTGTGGATTAGCGAAGGGCATTTCTTAATTTTATCTAACCATACATATTTAAGGAGGCAAATATTATGAAGATGAAGAAGTTTATCAACGATCCTGCAAACTTAACAGACGAATTGTTGGATGGATTGGTTTTGGCAAACCAAGACATTATCATGCGCGGAGAAGAGAATATGATCATCAACAAGGGTCTGGAACATGCGGATCGTGTTACCATTGTAACACAGGGCGGATCTGGTCATGAGCCCGCAATTTCCGGTTTCGTGGGAGAAGGTATGGTAGATATTTCCGTTGTAGGTGATATTTTTGCGGCACCCGGTCCTCAGGCTTGCGTCGATGCAATTAAATTAGCAGATAAAGGAAAGGGTGTGCTTTATATCGTTTTGAACCACGCGGGAGATATGCTCACTGGAAAACTGACCATGAAGCAAGTGGAAAAGCAGGGCTTGCACTGCGTGAAGGTAGTTACCCAGGAAGATGTTTCCAATGCACCCCGGGAAAATGCAGAAGATAGAAGAGGTTTAGTTGGCTGTATTCCTACCTATAAGATTGCCGGCGCGGCGGCGGCAGAAGGAAAGAGCCTGGAAGAAGTAGCCGCGATTGCGCAGCGTTTTGCTGATAATATGGCAACATTGGCTGTAGCTGTCCGTGGCGCAACACATCCTTCTACTGGCGCAGCATTGGCTGATCTGGGTGAGGATGATATGGAAATCGGTATGGGACAGCATGGTGAAGGCGGCGGCGGACGCCAGCCTATGAAGACAGCCGATGAAACTGCTGAAATTATGGTAAATGCACTGGTAAAGGATATTGGTATCCAGCCTGGCGAAAAAGTAATGCTGATTATCAATGGATCTGGCGCTACCACTTTAATGGAACAGCTGATTATTTACCGTAAGGCGGTAGCAGTGCTGAAAGAGCAGAATATTGAAGTCGTTGCAAACTATGTAGGCGAAATGCTGACCGTACAGGAACAGGCGGGATTCCAGATGTTTATGGCACGTATGGATGATGAACTGCTTCGTCTGTGGAATGCACCTTGTAAGACACCGTACCTGGTAAAATAAGAAAAGGAGCGGTTATCATGGCAGATAATATTGGAAATAAAGCAGCACACGACTATCACTTGGATACGCCTCCTGTCATGGAAGGGTTCTATGTAAAGGGCGCTTCCCATTGTGATTGGGGTATGAAAAACCGGTTGGCTAAAATATTCCAGCCGAAATCAGGTAATACTGTGATGTTGGCTTTCGATCACGGCTATATTATGGGACCTACCGCTGGCTTGGAACGCATTGATGTGGTAATTCCGCCCCTGGTACCCTATGTAGATGTGCTCATGGGGACAAAGGGTGTTTTGCGCTCTTGCATTTCTCCTGCATCCAAAGCGGCAAAATGTGTACGTGTAACTTATGATACAACGGTACTTTTTGACGAAATGTCCAATGGCGGCGGCATTGCCTGTGACATAGAAAATGCCATTCGCATGAATGCAGACTGTATGGCAGTACAGACATTTATCGGCGCACCGGGAGAATCCCGTTCCTTAGAATTGCTTTCCAGAACGGCGGATATGGGAAATCGTTATGGCATTCCCACATTAGGCGTAGTAGCAGTAGGCAAGCAGATGGAGCGTACAGAGCGTTTCTTCCAGCTGGCAACTCGCGTATTGGCTGAAAATGGAGCCAACATTGTAAAAAGCTATTATTGTGAAGGATTCGAGCGGGTAGCCGCTGCCTGCCCTGTTCCCATTGTCATAGCCGGCGGCAAAAAATTACCGGAAATGGAAGCATTGGAGATGGCGTATAGAGCGATTCAGGACGGTGCCCATGGCGTAGATATGGGCAGAAATATTTTCCAGTCTGATTGCCCTGCCGGTATGGCTGCTGCAATCGGAAAGGTTGTTCACGAAGGCTATACTGCAAAACAGGCATTTGAACTATATGAGGACATGAAGAATCGATAAGGAGGAACAGTGATGTCAGCAAAATATATGCATATTGGTATTCCTGTTACCAATAAAAAGCCGGGAATGGTTTATAACGAAGGCGGAAAGTTCTGGGCAAGCAATGTAGATGATTATGATTATAAAATTGAATACTTAAAATTCGAGGAAGGCACGTCTTTCCCGGAAGTATTGCACAGAAATCCCCATGTGGCTTATCAGGTGGATCAGCTGGAAAAATACATTGCTGATGCAGACAGTGTGATTTGTGGTCCTATGGAAGCCAGTGAAACAGCCAGATTAGCTTTCGTATGGAAAGACGGCGCGATTATCGAGCTTTATGAAGAACAAGCATAAGTGAGGAAAAACATCTGATTTTTACCCAGTGTAAGAATCAGATGTTTTTTGTGAGAATCGAAAATATAACTTTTCAGGATTTTATGGTATAATTTCATTAAAGTTCCGGTGTGCGGGAATAAAGCGTATTGTTTTCGGTATGGTTAGGATTGTGCTTGGAAATACTTTGCAAGAAGCATCTTTCTGAAGGTTACCGAACAGTCATACCATTGGGTATGTGAGTAGAAATCTGGACGGCTATGGCCATGACAATCCCGCAGGGAACGAAAAAAGCCTTTCAAGAGGCTTGGAAAGGCTTCTTGAAGGGCGCTTTTTATCACGAAACGTTGGTTTTAATCGGCATCATTTATGATCGTTAAAAAGAGGAGCCACAGGAAAGGGGCGGCGGAGAAATGGAGGAAAGAACATATTTAGCCATTGATTTGAAATCATACTATGCCTCTGTGGAGTGTGTGGAGCGGGGGCTCAATCCCATGACAACACACCTGGTGGTTGCAGATCCCCAGCGTACGGAAAAAACCATTTGCCTGGCAGTTTCTCCTGCTTTAAAAGCCTATGGCATTTCCGGCAGACCCAGATTATTCGAAGTGATCCAGAAAGCGAAAGAAATCAATGCCAAGCGGAGAGAAGCTGCGCCCCATCATACGTTAGAAGGTGCATCTTGTGACGAAAATGAATTGATAAGCAATCCGCGTCTGGCACTGGATTTTATGGTAGCTGCGCCCCGAATGGCTTATTATATGAAACAAAGCGCGGGGATTTATGAAATCTATACGAAGTATGTAGCGCCGGCAGATATCCATGTGTATTCCATTGATGAAGTATTTATGGATATTACGGCTTACTTACCGTTCAATGGTTTATCTGCCAGAGAGTTTGCAAAAAAAATTATTTTAGATGTATTGGAAACAACAGGAATTACAGCAACGGTAGGCATTGGACCTAATTTGTATTTAGCGAAAGTTGCTATGGATATAGAAGCAAAACATATTCCGCCGGATGAATTTGGCGTGCGTATTGCACAGCTGGACCCTATCCGCTATCGCAAAAAATTATGGAGCCATCAGCCGATTACAGATTTCTGGCGCGTTGGCAGGGGATATGCGAAAAAATTAGCGGAATATGGCATGTATACCATGGGAGATGTAGCGCGTTGTTCCTTGGGCAAGGAAAGTGCACTGCATAATCAGGAACTGTTATACCGTCTCTTTGGGGTGAACGCAGAGCTGTTGATTGACCATGCCTGGGGGCTGGAACCGTGTACCATAGCAGATATCAAAGCATATCGTCCTGCATCCAACAGCATCAGTTCTGGTCAGGTTTTACCGTACCCCTATGCTTATGAACAGGCGAAATTGGTAGTGCAGGAAATGGCAGATTCTCTTTCTTTGGATTTGGTAGAAAAGGGATGTGTCACAGATCAACTGGTTTTAACCATTGGATATGACAGGGAGAATGTGCAAGAGAGCACAGATTCAGATGCTGTACAGAAAGACTACTATGGAAGAACGGTACCAAAGCATAGCCATGGGACCATTTCTTTAGAAGGCTACACTGCATCGACCCAAAAAATCATGGAAAAAACCAGCCAATTATATGAAAATATTGTACAGAAAAGATGGACGGTCCGCCGGCTGAATTTAACGGCAAATCATGTGATCGGAGAGGGAGAGATACCCAAGACGACATGGGAGCAGTTAGATCTATTCCATTTATCCCCGGAAGATACTGCGGCAAAGGAAGCGGAACAAGAGGCATTGCAAAAAGAGAAAAAACTGCAAAAAGCTTTGGTAGGGATTAAACAGAAATATGGAAAAAACGCAGTGCTGAAGGGGATGAATTTAGAAGAAGGCGCAACGGCAAAAGAACGGAATCATCAGATTGGAGGACATCGGGCATGAGTAAGCAATATGACGATATGATCTATATGGAGCGCCCTGTTTCCAAAAGACATGCCCCTATGTCAAGGATAGAGCGGGCGGCACAGTTTTCCCCCTTTGCGGCTTTAACGGGTTATGATGCGGCCATCCGGGAAACACAGAGGCAGACAGAGGAAAAAATCACGTTAGGTGAGGACTGTGCGGCATTATTGGATCAAAAAATACAGTATTTGCAGCAGCATGCAAAAGAGCATTTGAAAGTGAAAGTGACTTATTTTGTCGCGGATAGTAAGAAGCGGGGAGGAACCTATCTGGAACAGGAAGGAATTTTCAAACGTGTGGACTTAGATCGAAAAGCTTTGATTTTTACGAACCAAACGGAAATTTTACTAAAAGACATGATTGCTTTGGATTTTTTGGAAAAGACTGATCCGGCGTTTTCATAGGAAAGAAAAACGATGATTTGAAAACTTTTTACAAGATCAGAAATCATTGGAAAAAATTTTTTTCAAAAATTTGAAAGAACGAGAGAAGCTAAAAAAGAGAGAATAGCGAAAGAAAGCAGAGTATACCTGATTTTGACGGTATGAGGAAGGAAAAATATTTTTCTGAAAAAAGTGTTGACAAATCTTTTACCATTTGATAATATATACAAGCAGCCGAGAGAACGGCAGTATAGGAAATGCCCAGATAGCTCAGTCGGTAGAGCAGAGGACTGAAAATCCTCGTGTCACTGGTTCGATTCCGGTTCTGGGCACTGTTTGCGCGAATGGCTCAGTGGTAGAGCATCGCCTTGCCAAGGCGAGGGTCGCGAGTTCGAATCTCGTTTCGCGCTCTCAAGTAAGAGCACCGTAAATGCGGTGCTCTTTTTTTTGTTTTTCTAAATCATATTCGTCAAAAATCCATTGCTTGATAGAAGCGCGCCATGATATGATGAAAGAAAAAAGGAGGAAATGGCATGACCCTGCAGCAACTACATTATATGATGGAAGTTTTTCAATGCGGATCCATCAATAAAGCATCCCAGAGCCTTTTTGTTTCGCAGTCTGCCATTAGCGATGCGATTCGGGAATTGGAGCGGGAGCTGGGAATCACAGTCTTTCGCCGGTCTAACCGGGGCGTGCAGTTAACAGATGCAGGCGCGGATTTTATTGCGCAAGTCCAGCCTATTTTGGAACAGGAAAAGAGAATCCGCAAAATTTATGGAGAAAAAAGCGGACAAGAACGGATGAGACTTTCCATTGCGTCCCAGCGCTATCCTTTTTGTGCAAAAGCCTTTGTACGTTTATTGGAAGAAACTTCTGTGGAACAGCCTGTCAAATTAGCCATACGTGAAATGGATATGGAACGGGTGATTGAAGAAGTACAGACGGGAAAGAGTGAAATCGGCGTTATTTTCATTTCCGACCGTACGGAATCTTTTATCCGCCGCATTTTGGATAAGGCAATGCTGGAATTTACAGACTTTAAAAGTTTCCATCCGCAAGTCTTTCTGCGGAAGGATCATCCATTACATCATAAATCCAGCTTGTCTTTATCGGAGCTGCGGTCTTACCCTTATGTACTCTTTGAACAGAAAAAACAAGGGTCTGTCTACTTTGCGGAAGAAGCTGTTTACACGGAGACAGACAATTTTTCCCGTGTAGTGGTCATCAACGACCGTGCAACGGCATACAACATCATTGCCAATACAGACGGTTTTTCCATTGGCAGCGGCATTTTGCCAGAAGGCTATTGTGACAGCCGTATTATTTCCATTCCCATCGCGGAAGAAACCAAAAGTATGCACTTGGGCTGGATACATAGCAAAGAACGTCCCCTCCATCCTCAGGCAAAACATTATATTCAAATTCTGCAACAGGTGCTGGAAGAAGAACCGTGATGGACGTCATCGGTTTTTCCGATAACGAGATATAGGAAATGGATACTAACACCTTCCGAAAAAATTTGGTATTGTATTAATATAGGAACAGGAAACGCAAAATAACCGAACATTTGCGTGAAAACAAACCAAAAATTTCAAAGAAACTGGATCGGAAGGAGCGAAAAAACAAAATGGAAAACAAAAATGCAGGATTTGGTACCAAGGCAATTCATGCTGGCAATCGGAAAGACAGTCAGTACGGTTCTTTGACAATGCCTATTTATCAGACTTCTACTTTCTTCTTTGAAGACTGTGAACAGGGCGGCAGAAGATTTGCTGGTCAGGAAAACGGTTATATCTATACCCGTTTAGGCAACCCTACTGCAACTGTTTTGGAGGATAAAGTAGCTGCACTGGAGGGCGCAGAAGCTGCAGCGGCAACTTCTTCTGGTATGGGCGCAATCTCCTCTGCATTGTGGACCATTGCTTCCGCGGGAAGCCACATTGTTGCTGACGCAACACTGTATGGTTGTACATTTGCGTTGTTAAACCATGGTTTGACCCGTTATGGTGTAGAAGTTTCCTTTATTGATACTTCTAACCTGGAAGAAGTAAAAGCAAGCCTGAAGGAAAACACCGTAGCAATTTATTTGGAAACTCCCGCAAACCCGAACCTGAAGATTGTAGATATTGCAGCAGTCGCAGAAATTGTGCATAGCTTCAATCCCAACATTAAAGTAGTTTGCGATAATACGTTTGCAACACCTTATCTGCAGCAGCCTTTGGCTTTGGGATGCGATGTAGTGGTACATTCCGCAACCAAGTACCTCAATGGTCATGGCGATGTGATCGCCGGATTTGTTGCAGGCAAAGCTGATTTCATCCAGCAGGTAAAGATGTTTGGCATTAAGGATATGACAGGTTCTGTAATTGGACCTTTCGAAGCGTTCCTGATCTTAAGAGGTCTGAAGACTTTGGAAGTAAGAATGATGCGCCACTGTGAAAACGGTATGGCTGTGGCACAGTATCTGGCTTCCAATCCTAAGGTAGAAAAGGTTTACTATCCCGGTCTGGAAAGCCATCCCAACCACGAAGTAGCGAAGAAGCAGATGAAGGACTTCGGCGGTATGGTATCCTTTGAAGTAAAGGGTGGAAAAGCAGCTGGCATGAAGCTGGTAAACAGCCTGAAGCTTTGCACCATTGCTGTAAGCTTGGGCGATGCAGAAACATTGGTTGAACATCCCGCCAGCATGACTCACTCCACCTACAATGCAGAAGAGCTGAAAGAAGCCGGCATTGCAGAAGGCTTGGTTCGTATGTCTGTTGGTTTGGAAAATAAAGAAGACATTATTGCAGACTTGGAGCAGGCTTTTGCACAGCTGTAATGGATAAAATAAAGTATGACAGGGCGCATGGGAAAACCCCATGCGCTTTTTTTATCCGCGCATTTGTGGAAAAATGCTGTTTTGTGGCTGGATTTTACAAAAAGAAGTCTTGTGGAGCGCAAAGGGCACATGATACAATAAGGCGGAACAGAAAAAGAGAAAAATCAATTACTTTTTCTTGACAAATATGCAAAACCATACTATAATACTTTCTACAAACAAATGCGCGAATGGCTCAGTGGTAGAGCATCGCCTTGCCAAGGCGAGGGTCGCGAGTTCGAATCTCGTTTCGCGCTTTTGGAAAATCGGTTTTGCGTTTGTCAGAACCGATTTTTTCTTTTGAAAAAAAGGAGGATTTCCCATGCTGATTGGCGCGGCACAAGTTACATTTCGCTTAGATTGGGCACATTCCTTGAAGGAAAAAAGAATGTGCGCCCAAAGCTTGATTACGCGGACACAAAATAAATTCCATATTAGTGTGGCAGAAGTGGCGGATCAGGATGTGCATGATGTGCTGACGCTGGGCATCTGCTGTGTGGCAAACGAGGCGAAGTTTGTGCAGCAGATTCTGGAGCGGGTACGCCGGTTTATGGAAGAAAATACGGATGCAGAATTGATTCTCTGGGACAGTGATGTTATTTCTTTTTAAAAGGGATAAAAAAGGTATTTTTTCGGGGAAAGAACGGTATTTTTTTGATTTTACAGTAGATTTTCCGGGAAAGGTATGATATAATTCATTTTAGTTGTGCGCAGAGGTAAGAATTATTTGCGATACAGAGCCGTTCTATTTGACGGCGGATAGGTCAATTAAAGGAGGAAGTTTAACAGTGAATGCAACAATCGTAAGCAAAGAAAAGAGTAATGTAAAATTTTCTTTTGAAATTAGCGCAGAAGTTCTGGAAAGCGGTATGAGCCACGCTTATCAAAAAGCAAAGGGAAGACTGTCCATGCCTGGTTTCCGTAAGGGCAAAGTTCCCAGAAAACTGATCGAAGCAGAATATGGTGAAGGCTTTTTCTATGAAGATGCTATTAACTTCATTTTCCCTCAGGAATATGGCAAGGCTGTAGAAGAACTGGGACTGGAACCCGTTTCCAGACCTACTCTGGATGTGGAATACATCGGCTCTGGCAAGGGCGCAAAATTCGTTGTAGATGTCATCGTTAAACCTGAAGTAACTCTGGGTCAGTACAAGGGTCTGGAAGTAGAAAAGGACAGCGTTGAAGTAACAGAAGAAGAAGTACTCAACGAAATCAAGAAGTCTCAGGACAAGAACGCAAGAATGGTAGAAGTAACCGGCAGACCTGCTCAGATGGGCGATACTGCAAAGATCAGCTACGAAGGCTTCCAGGATGGCGTTGCGTTTGCTGGCGGTCAGGCTGACGAATACGATCTGGAACTGGGCTCTCACCACTTTATCGAAGGTTTTGAGGAGCAGATCGTCGGTCACAACGTAGGCGATGCTTTTGATGTAAATGTAACTTTCCCTGAAGCATATCAGGCTCCTGAATTAGCAGGTAAGCCCGCTGTGTTTAAGGTAGAACTGAAGGGTCTGACCGAAAAGGAACTGCCTGAACTGAATGATGCATTTGCGGAAGATGTTTCTGATTTCTCCACCATGGAAGAATATAAGAACGACGTAAAGAGCAAACTGGTTGCCGCTAAGGAAGCAAAGGCTGTAAAGGCTATGGAGGACAAGCTGCTGGATATGGCAGTATCCAACGCAACCATGGAAGTTCCTGAAGTCATGTATGAAAATAAAGTAGACAGCATGATGTCTGACTTTGAACAGAATATGGCAAACCAGGGTATCTCCATGGATCTGTACTTCCAGTACACCGGCTCCAGCGAAGAACAGCTGAAGGCTAATATGGAACCTACTGCTAAGAAGAGCGTAGATGCAAGACTGGTTCTGGAAGCAATTGCCGCTGCGGAAGATATCCAGATCTCCAAAGAAGAATTGGATGAAGAAATCGGCGGCTACGGCGCAAGCTTCGGTCTGTCTGCAGAAGATACTGTAAAGATGTTTGGCGCGGAACAGAGAAAACTGGTTGAAGATGATATGAAGGTTCGTGCTGCCGCAAAGCTGATCAATGAAAGCGCAGTTGTAAAGTAAGCAATACCCCATAACAAAGATTGAAATTAGGCACAGAGGTTTACTTCCTTTCTGTGCCTACTTTTCCATTTATACCAAAACTGACAAATTCTGACCGGAAACGAAACTTTTCGGGAGAGGAATGAAGGAGGGAAAATCTATGAGTTTAGTACCTTATGTAGTAGAACAAACCAGCAGAGGAGAGCGTTCTTACGATATTTACTCCAGACTGCTGCAGGATCGTATTATTTTTCTGGGAGAAGAAGTCAATGATGTGACCGCCAGCCTGGTTGTAGCACAGCTGCTTTTCCTGGCCGCAGAAGATCCTGATAAAGATATTAACCTGTATATCAATAGCCCTGGCGGCTCTGTCACAGCAGGTATGGCAATTTATGATACCATGCAGTATATCAAACCGGATGTTTCTACCATTTGTATTGGTATGGCAGCAAGCATGGGCGCATTTTTGCTGGCAGGCGGCGCAAAGGGTAAGAGATATGCACTGCCCAATGCGGAGGTAATGATCCACCAGCCTTCTGGCGGTGCAAGAGGGCAGGCAACGGAGATTCAGATTGCAGCGGAAAATATCTTGAAAACAAAGAAGAAATTGAACCAGATTTTGGCAGAAAACACCGGTAAAACTTTTGAGGAAATCACAAGAGATACCGAAAGAGACAATTTTATGTCTGCACAAGAAGCAAAAGCTTATGGTCTGATCGATGAAGTGATCACCAAAGCACAGACAAAGGAGTGATATCATGTCCAAGACCGAGGAAGATAACAAGCTGCACTGTTCCTTTTGCGGCAAATCTCAAGATCAGGTAAAAAAACTGATCGCAGGTCCGAATGTATACATCTGTGACGAATGTATTGACCTGTGCAATGATATTATGGATGAGGAGTATGATGTATTGGCAGAAAAAGAAAAAGCCGGTACCATGCCCAAGCCCAAAGAGATCAAAGCCGCGCTGGATGATTATGTCATTGGACAAGAACGTGCGAAAAAGACCCTGGCAGTAGCAGTTTATAACCACTATAAGCGCATTTTCATGGATGAAAAAGCAGATGATGTGGAACTGCAGAAAAGTAATATTTTGATGGTAGGTCCCACCGGTACAGGTAAAACATTGCTGGCGCAGACTTTGGCAAGAGTACTGGATGTACCTTTTGCCATTGCTGATGCGACCAGCCTGACAGAAGCCGGTTATGTAGGTGAAGACGTAGAAAATATTCTTTTGAAGCTGATCCAGGCTGCTGACTATGATGTGGAGCGTGCGGAAAAGGGTATTATTTACATCGATGAAATCGATAAAATCACCAAAAAGAGCGAGAATGTATCTATCACCCGTGATGTCAGCGGTGAAGGTGTACAGCAGGCACTGCTGAAGATTTTGGAAGGCACTATTGCCAGTGTACCGCCCCAGGGCGGCAGAAAACATCCTCATCAGGAGTTTATCCAGATTGATACTACCAATATCCTCTTTATTTGCGGCGGCGCATTTGGCGGTATTGAAAAGATTGTACAGAGCCGTATGGGGAAAAAGGTTATCGGCTTTGGCGCACAGGCTACTGGACCCATGGGTAAGAATGATGACGAACTGATGCAAAACTTAATGCCTCAGGATTTGCAGAAGTATGGTTTAATCCCCGAGTTTATCGGCAGATTGCCCGTTGTTGTTACATTGGATCATCTGGATGAAAATGCGCTGATCCATATTCTGACAGAGCCGAAAAACGCACTGGTAAAACAGTATGAATATCTCTTTGCATTAGATGATGTGAAGCTGGAATTTACAGACGAAGCATTGCGTTCTGTAGCGAAAAAAGCAATGGAGCGTCAGACAGGTGCCCGCGGTCTTCGTTCTATTCTGGAAGGATTTATCAATCCCATTATGTATGAAATTCCTACAGAATTAACACTGGAGAAATGCACCATTACACCTGAAGTAGTGGAAGGTACCGCTGCGCCGGAATATGTTTATAATGAACATCGTGAACCTTTGCAGCGTATGGTAAAGCGTAAAAGAAGCCATAGCAGGGGCAGAGAAGAAAATTAAACAAAAACACCTCATAGAAAGAAGATATTTTCTGTGAGGTGTTTTTTTATGTATACATATGAAATGAAAAAAATAAACAAAGCGGCTTTTTGGTACTTTTTTTGTGAAAAAAGTACCGTTATGCGCTTGACAAAATGCAATTTCTGCTATAGAATCAGGGTGTATTTAAGATAAGGACAAAAAAATACAACTGTCCTTACTATAAAAACATTATGGACGGAAATAAAAACAAACATACATTATGACATTTTTAAGGAGGAAGAAAAAATGGTAACTCTGGAAATGATCAAAAAAGCAGAAGAGAATCTGAAAGGCGTAGCACGCAGAACTCCCCTCATCGAATCTACCTATATCAACAATAAGGCAGATGTATATGTAAAGTGTGAAAACCTGCAGGTAACTGGCGCATTTAAACTGCGCGGCGCTTACACGAAGATTTCTTCTCTGTCTGAAGAAGAAAGAAAGCGCGGTATTGTAGCTGCTTCCAGTGGTAACCATGCACAAGGTGCTTCTTTAGCAGCAAAGATGCTGGGCATTCCTGCAACCATTTGCATGCCTGACAGCGCGCCCCTTTCTAAGGTACAGGGTACCAGAAATAACGGCGCAGAAGTTGTATTGGTTCCTGGCGTATTCGATGATGCGCAGGTAAAAGCTATGGAATTGGTAAAGGAAAGAGGATGCACTTTTATCCCTCCTTTCAACGATGAACTGATTATTACTGGTCAAGGCACCATTGGTCTGGAAATTCTGGAAGACGTTCCGGATATGGATGTTGTACTTGTTCCCATTGGCGGCGGCGGAATCTGTGCAGGTGTTGCAACCGCTGTCAAACTGATCAACCCTAACTGCAAGGTATATGGTGTTGAACCTGTAAACGCAGCTTGCATGAAGGCTTCTCTGGAAGCTGGTCATATTGTTACTTTGGACAGCGTAAATACCATGGCGGATGGTACTGCTGTTAAGGCACCCGGTGATTTAACATTTGCCGCAATTCAAAAGTATGTAGATGGTATCGTTACCATCACAGAAGAAGAAATCACCGCAGCAATGCTGCTGATGATGGAAAAACACAAAATGATCGCAGAAGGCAGCGGCGCTCTGGCTGTTGCAGCTGCAATGTTTAACAAAGTGGATCTGGAAGGCAAGAAAGTTGCTTGTGTAGTATCTGGCGGTAACGCAGATATCACCACCCTTTCTCGTATTGTAAATAAGGCTCTGCAGCAGGCAGGCAGACTGGTATCCTTCAGCGTAACTCTGGCTGATAAGCCTGGTCAGCTGTTGAAGCTGATGAAGGTTCTTTCCGATGCAGATGCAAACATCTTCAGCGTAGACCATGACCGTATGACCGGTGATGTAAACGTAAGCAAGTGTGTGGTAGATGTTGTGGTAGAAGCAAGAGATATGGAGCATCGCGAAGCAATCCTGAAAGCTCTGGTTGAAAACGGTATGCCTTACACCTTGAAGTAATTGCAAATCTGATTTGTAAATAAAAATAGCTGACTCTCTTTAGCGGCAGGAACTTTGTTCCTGCTGCTTTTTTATGAGATCTATTTTCATATAGAGAAAAGGTTGCCATTTTTTTTATTGGGATTTATAATCATGTATATGTTTTTGATAGGATTATTTTAGGAAAGGAGCGGTATAAAAAAATATGAATACAGAAGAAAAAAGTAAATTGCGGGGAATATTGATTACCGCTTCGGGAAGTGCCTGTTGGGGAATGAGCGGCTGTTTTGGCCAGTACTTATTGCAAAATTGCGGTGTCAGTTCCGATTGGTTAGTTTGCATGCGCCTGATTTTTGCGGGAATTTTATTGATGCTTATCGGCTTTTTCCGAGAAGGAAAAGCACTTTTTGAGATTTTCCGTCATAAAGAAGACATGATAAAACTTCTGATTTTTAGTTTAATCGGTGTGCTGTTCAGCCAATGGCTTTATTTTTTAGCGATTGAGTATTCCAATGCTGGTACGGCTACGGTATTGCAGGCAACCGCACCTGTGTTTATTCTTTTTGCCATTTGTGTAAGCAAGAAGTTACTGCCTACTAAAATTGAAGCAGTGGCGTTATTAGGCGTTTTAGCGGGTACTACACTGTTGACAACCCATGGGGACTTCAGCACCATGCAGGTTTCTCCTTCCGTATTGTTTTTTGGATTAGGCGCGGCAGTAGCAGTGGCATTTTATAATATGAGCTCCGCATCATTAATGCGCAAGTACAGTACTTATTGTGTGGTAGGGTTTGGCATGCTTATAGCGGTAGTTCCCATGTCTATTTTATCTAAGCCTTGGCAAGTGCCTTTTCCCTCTGATCCATTTGCATTGCTGATGCTGGCTGGCGTCATTTTAATTGGTACAGCAGTGGCATATTCTCTGTATTTATATGGGGTAAGCAAAGTAGGACCATTTTTGGGCAGTCTTTTAGCAAGTGTGGAGCCCATTACAGCAATTCTCTTTTCCGCACTCTTTTTAAATACATCCTTCCATCCTTTGGATTTTGTTGGGTTCTTATTGGTTTTGAGTATGGTTACCTTGCTTTCTGTACAGACAAAACCAGTGTAAAAAAAGAAAACAGCTTGTGGAGATTACTCCGCAAGCTGTTTTTTTATCAAAGGTTTATTCACGGATTTGACCGTTGCCATAAATGATGTACTTGGTTGTGGTTAATTCTTTCAGCCCCATAGGTCCACGGGCATGGAGTTTCTGTGTGCTGATGCCGATTTCCGCACCGAATCCGAATTGCCCGCCATCTGTAAAGCGGGTAGAAGCATTCACATATACTGCGGCCGCATCCACTTCATTAAGGAAGCGCTGGGCGTTGGTATAGTTCTCTGTAATAATTGCTTCAGAATGCCCGGTGGTATAACGGCGGATATGCTGAATAGCTTCATCCAGATCTTTTACCACACGGGTGGAGATAATATAATCATCATACTCCGTTGCCCAGTCTTCTTCTGTGGCAGCAATGGCACCGTCGATAAGGGAAACCGTTGTTTCATCCCCGCGGATTTCCACTTTTTTCTCCTGCAACGCATGACCAATGGCAGGTAAAAAGGCATCTGCAATCTTTTCATGTACCAACAGACTTTCGCAAGCATTGCATACACCAGGCCGCTGTGTTTTTGCATTGAGGATAATGGGAATTGCTTTTTCAAAATCGGCACTTTCATCCACATAGATATGGCAGTTGCCTACACCGGTTTGAATCACAGGAACGGTACTGTTTTCCACAACGGAACGGATCAAACCTGCGCCGCCACGGGGAATCAGCACATCCAGGTAACCGTTCAAACGCATCATTTGTGTTGCGCTCTCTCTGGAGGTATCTGTAATGAGCTGTACCGCGTCAGCAGGCAAAGAAAGTGCGGAAAGGGTGTGACGGAATACATCTACCACCGCCATGTTAGATTGCAAAGCTTCTTTGCCGCCGCGCAAAATCACAGCGCTGCCGGCTTTCAGGCAAAGCCCAAAGGCATCTGCTGTTACATTGGGTCTGGCTTCAAAAATAATACCAATGACGCCCATTGGTACCGTTTTCTTCCCAATTATCAAACCATTGGGCAAGGTTTGCATACTGAGCACCTCGCCTACGGGATCGGGCAAGGAAGCAACTTGCTCCAGACCGGCTGCCATTTCTTCCAGACGTTTTTCTGTTAACTGCAGGCGATCTAAAAAAGCGCCTTTAATACCGTTTTCCTTCGCTGCGGAAAGGTCCGCGGCGTTTGCTTCGAGGATTTGTGTTTTACTTTCACGCAATGCGGCAGCACAGGCACGTAAAGCCTGATTCTTTTCATTGGTGCCTAATGTGGCTAATAGAAAAGATGCTTCTTTTGCGAATTTTCCCATCTGTTCTAATTCTGTCATATGTGTTTACCTCCAAATCCATTCTGCTTCTGTCAAAACTGCGTCCATTTTGATATCATGCGGCTCTGCGGGAATCACAGGTGCCAGCTGTTCTTGATAGCAAAGTCCTATTTTTGTAGCAGGACATGTTTCCAGATATCTGTCGTAATATCCGCCGCCATAACCAATCCTACGGCAGCTGCGATCAAAAGCAATACCTGGCACTAAAATCAAGTCGCCTTTTTTGGGCGTTGCGCGGAAAAAACCGCCTACAGGTTCTAATATACCGGTATCTGTTTCCACCAGTTCTTCTAAAGAAGAAATGAAATAAAAATCCATTTTTCCTTCCGGATAGCTTTTGGGAACGGCGACTTTCTTTTTTTGCCGCAAAGCCTGTAAAATTAACAGCTGTGTATCCACTTCAGAGGAAAAACTTACATAAGTAAAGATATGCTTTGCCTCCTGCCAAAGTTCACATTCCACGAGTTTCGCGCCAATCTGCATGGATTTTTCTGTACGAACGGCAGGGGGAATTTTTCCACGAATGGCAAAATATCGTTTGCGAAATGTTTTTTTCACTGCATAATACCTCCTATAAGAAGCATAGTGCCAATGCCGCCAATGAAAGCGGCAAGGAAAGGATGTTTTCTTTGCAAAAGATTACAAAGAAGGATATACCAAAGCCCACTCCAAAAAACAACTTCTCCCAGCAAGGTTAAACAAGATGCTGTCCAGTAAAGTATTTGAGAGGAAGTCTGAAAAAATACAAATAAGCATAAGGCGCAGGCAAGAAGCGGCAATATAATCCATTCCAAAGGATGATCCATAAGCGGAATTTCATTCTTACTTTGGGGTTGGAAATTGCCGCATAGTAGAAATAGTCCGGGCAAAGTCCAGCCACAGCATGCACCGCTGAGAATACGTTTTAAATTGTTACTTTCCCAAAGCCCTAAATAGCTTCCTCCGCCATCCAAAGCAATGGGGAGAAAACAAAGCACAATCCACAAAGCTGCCCATATGGAGAAGGGACGGTTTGCGAAAAGACGTTTTCTTACAGCAAAATAAATTGCAGACAGCGCAATGGAACTATAAACTCCCATACATCTGGCGCACCAGCTAAATGGTATCCCGTTAAAAAAGAGACTGCGGGAAGGGAGCTGATGACAGACGGCGCTGGCACAAACATGCAATAATGCAGCAAACATTTTAATAGTAGGGGTAGTTCGCCAAATTCAAAAAGGTGCCGAAGATACCCATAGAGCCAAAGATAACACAGCACAGCAGGTAAATGACGATCATAACGATGCTGACAGTCAACATAGTTTTACCGAAAGCGCGATAGTCTGCAACGGGGCTTTTCATCATGACCAAACCGCCAATGATACCCACCAGAGCACCAACACCGCTGGTCATGATAATCAATAACAATACCAGAATTTTAATTAAAGGATGAATGGTCTGCATTTCTTCTGGTTCTGACGTTGTTTCATGATTGCTGTTGCTGCTATAGGTATAGGCAGTGTGGCTGTTGCTGAAATTTTGAGATTCCGTGGAATCAGTTTGAGAGGAAGTTTCTTTGTACTCTCCCTCAATAATGGTTTGATCTTTAGATTGTGTATTTTCTGCATTGCAGTAAGGGCAGCCTACAGATTCATCTTCAATTTTTCTGCCGCAGTTTGGACAATAACTCATATAATGACCTCCTTTTTCCCTAATAGATATTATTTCCCAAAGAGGGTACCAATATCCTTTCCTTCTACAACGGAAAGAATACTTTCCGGCTCTTCTCCGGAAGCAATTACCATACGAATACCATTTGCTTCACACATTTTACCAGCTTCCAGCTTTGTTTGCATGCCGCCTACACTAAAGGTAGAGCCTTTTTCTCCAGCCATCGCTTCAATCTCCGGCGTGATTTTTTCCACATAGGAAATACGTTTTGCATCGGGATGAAGTTTGGGGTTTTTATCATATAATGCATCAATATCTGTTAACAGAATCAAAAGATCTGCATCGATCAATCCTGCTACTAAAGCAGAAAGACGGTCGTTATCAGAAAATTCAATTTCCCAAGTGGAAATGGTGTCGTTCGCATTTACAATAGGAATGATTCCCATTTCCAATAATGTGCGGAAAGTATTGGTAGTATTGGTGGTACGTTCTTCTGTTCCCACTTCTTCTTTGGTCAGCAGGATTTGTGCTACGGTGCGGTTATACTGATTGAAAAAGTTTTGATAAATCTGCATCAGTACGGCTTGACCAACAGCAGCGGCCGCCTGTTTTTCCCGCACGATGGTGGGGCGTTCTTTCATATTCATACGGACTGCACCAACACCAATAGCACCGGAAGTAACCAAAACCACTTCTTTGCCACGGTTTGCTAAATCGGAAAGCATCCATGCCAAAGAATCGATTCTTTTTAAGTTTAACTTGCCATTGGGATATGTAATGGTAGAAGTACCTACTTTTACCACAATGCGCTTGCAATCCTTTAAGGTTTCTCTCATGATTTTGCAACTCCTTTTTCCATGATTATGAAGGAATAAAATGTATATGTATTCAGTATAATATATATTTGAGAAATAAAAAAGTTTTTTTTCATATCTTAGGAAAAATGTCAGGAATTGACTTGAAAAAGTATTTTGTAACAGGATTGTCATTTGCTTTTTTTTGCCGCATGTGGTAAGATGAAATGCAGACAAAAAGGAGGTGATACCTGTGGCAAAGGAAAAAACCAATCGATTGATTGCACAGAATAAAAAAGCATACCATGATTATTTTATTGAAGAAACCTTTCAGGCAGGTATCTCTCTTTCTGGTACGGAAGTGAAAAGCCTTCGCGCGGGTAAATGTTCCCTGAAGGAAAGCTTCATCCGTATTGAGCGTGGGGAAGCATTGATTTATAGCATGCATATTTCTCCCTATGAACAGGGAAATATCTTCAATAAAGACCCGCTGCGCACCAGACGCTTGCTGCTGCATAAGGCAGAAATACGGAAGCTGGATGCGCAAGTCAGACAAGCGGGCTATACGGTAGTTCCCTTAAAGGTTTACTTTCACCATGGGCTGGTGAAGGTGGACATTGCCTTGGCCAAGGGTAAAAAGCTTTATGATAAGCGGGAAACTTTGGCGAAAAACGATATGCGTCGTGCCATTGAAAAGGATTTCAAAATCCGGAACCTGACCATGTAATGATTATGGGGATGTAAAGGTTTCGACGGGGATCTTGAAAGTAGAGATAGCCATCCGCAGCCCGGTGAACTGCGTCATCAAGCCGGAAACTTTTTTAAAAAGAAACGACAACAATAATTACGCATACGCTGCCTAATTGCGGCAGCTGTCAACCTTCGGCGTCCTGCTGCTGAAGTGTTTGGCATCGACTTTGCAGGGCACTTTCTTATGTAAGCTTTGCCGTAAGAAAAGATTCATGAAGCTACCCTGACAGGGAGCCTGTCCTTCGGCGCCATTGTTGGGGGAATAAAAAAAGATGGACTGTGATGGGAGAAGTTTTTACCGATGGGTTTTCGGACAGGGGTTCGACTCCCCTCATCTCCAGGAAAAAATGGATATTGTATTGCACTTTTTGCGTGTAGAAGCAATGTCAACTACGAAAAGAGAGGGTCAAGGCTGTATGCCTTGACTCTCTCTTTTTTTAAAAATTTTTTTAATTACGCCATGGGAATGATTATGTGATATATTCTTTAAATGGAAATATATTATAAAGTACAGAGAGTTGAAAAATATTTTGCATATATTAAAAGATTGCTCAAATATGTTGATGGCAATATATTCATAAAAACAGATAAAACAAGAGGAATCAAAAGAAAAAATCAGTCTTTTGATTCCTCTTGTTTTGTATCAGCTATTACACATCTTTCGACAGCATATTCTAAAAATTTACCAATAAGTTCATTTCGGCTATATCCTGTTTTATTCGATATATCATTTATTTTTTCCACTAAATCTTCTTTTATTCTTATTGAAAATGTCTTAAAGCCATCTTCACCTTTGGCACGCTTTGGAGATAAAATCAATTTTTCATTATCCATACAATCACCTCATAACATAATTTTATGATTGCAAATCAGTTATTAATATGTTATAATTTATATTATTATTTATGTTATAATTTATGTTATAATTTATGTTATAAAATACAAGGGGTTAGAAAAAGGAGGCAAAAATGAAAGGGAAAATTTTATTGACCACAATCCTTCTAACGGGGATGATGCTGATGATTTCTGGCTGTAGTGGGGGTGCAGATAAAGAAAATTCCAGCCAGGATGCTTCATCATCCAAAGAAGAAATAACAGAACAAGAAATGAGTATAACGGAGTTCGAAGAATTGTTATCTGAACAACCTTTAGCTGTTATTAGTACAAAATATATTGTCCAAGATGAGCAGTACAAATCCATTTATCCGGATATGCTACAGGCAATTGTGCAAAACAATACAACAGAAGATATAAAAAATGCAGTGGTAGCGTTTGTGGCGTGGGATAGCAATTCTCTTCCTGTTAAGATCAAAGGACAATTTGATTTTGGCGAAACCACTTATCTGAAGCAGGTAAACTATTCTGATATAAATCTAATTGGCGGTGATACCTATGGGCAGGAAAACGGATATTCTCTTGATGAGAATTGTCAAATTGCTACCTTTAAGGCAATTGCCGTTTCTTTTGAAACCTTTGATGGAGATACTTGGGAAAACCCCTATTATGACGAGTTTCAAACACTTTATGAAGGAAAAAAATATTCTGATGATATGAGAATCAATGTGAAGATTGAAAAGAATGATACGTTTAACATTATAGAAAAAACAGAAGAAATTGGAGAACTGGAAGAATCTGTTGATTCAAAGAGTAATGAGGTTATGACGGCAGATGAATTAGAGGCAAATTTAGCCAAACAACCAATTACTGTTATAAATACAAAGTATGTTGTTCAAAGTGATCGGTACAAATCTCTTTATCCAGATGTGCTGCAAGTAATTATACAAAATAATACTACAGAAGATATAAAAAATGCTGTTGTTGCATTTGTAGCATGGGATAAAAATAATCTTCCTGTAAAAATTGAGGGAAAATATGACTTTAGAGGTGGTTCTTACGTTAAAGAAGTTAGCTACCTAGATATCAATCTTGTAGGAGGTGATACTTTTGGAGAGAATAGCGGATTTGAACTTGCAGAAAATAATGGAATAGTAACATTCAAAGCAATGGTTATATCCTATGAAACCTTTGAGGGTGAAACATGGGAAAGTCCATATTATGATGATTTTTGTGCACTTTATGAAGGAAAAAAGCTAAATTGAAAGTCAGGAGGAAAGGTAAATGAAAAGAAGTAAATTATTGCTGATAGCAGGAATTTTAGGGGGATTATATTTTATCTATCTCGTTACATATTTTTCAGGCAGTCTCACAAATGCTGCTACCGATAGCGAAATCGTTGCAGGTGGCATTGCAACGGCTATCGTAATGCCGCATATGGTTTGTGTTGGTATAGCACTGATTTTTAATTGGGTTGGATGGCTCTTGAAAGCACGGTGGGCAGCACTGGTTGCAGGCATACTATATGCTGTTTCTATCGTTTGTATGTTTATTTATGCTCCTTTTGTTGTGATTCAAATGGTACTTTGCTTTGTCTCTTTTGCAAAAATGAAGCAGCAATCTAAAGTTGTAGCGGAAAACAATTTGGGAGATGGTAATGAAGAACAGAAATAATCTCTATTGCTATACTGAAAGCAGATATTGAATATTCTTAAAAAGAAAATAGCTGGAATCCTTCCATGGAAAGGATTCCAGCTAGATTTGTTTTCTTACGGAACAGGATTTATCATCCCCTTACATCAGCTTTTGTTGTTTTAGCCAAGCCTGCATCATGCATCTTTGAGGCAGTAATTTTGCTACTACATGACAGCACTTGACATAGAACCCATAAACGGAAATATCTTTTCCTTTTTTTGCATCCCGCAGCGCTTTAGCCGCTACTTTTGCAGGGGCGGAAAGGAAGGGAAAGACAGAAATGGCTTTGGCAGTTTCTACATGACCTCTGTCCATTAAACCAGTCTGCATCCAGCCGGGGCATACCGCGGTGGCAGTGATACCGCGTTCTTTTAATTCCAGATGCAATGCCCTGGTATAATTCCGGACAAATGCTTTTGTAGCAGCATAAATATTCAAATAAGGCAGCGGCTGGAAAGAAGCCTGAGAAGCAATATTGACAATATGGCTGCCCCGTTCCATAAAGGGCAGCGCAATCAAACCAAACGCTACAACTGCCGACACGTTTAAGTCGATCATATTTATGGACTCATCTATAGAGATATCATCGTATGTACAAAACTTTGCAAAGCCTGCATTGTTAATAAGCCAATGGATGGAAACTTGTTCCCGTTCAAATTCTGCAGCAAATACTTGCAGTTCCTTTCGATTGGATAGATCTGCAGAATATGTTTTTACTTTCTTGCCAATTTTCTTTTTCAGATGGTACAGCTTTTCTTCATTTCGTGCAATTGCCCAAACTTCATCAATTTCTGGATCTTTTGCCAAAAGACGTACAAATTCTCTGCCAAGTCCGCCGCTGGCTCCAGTTACCACAGCAATATTTTTTTTCTCCATGGGGCTACACCTCCTAAATGTATTGTGGTTTTTCTTGCTTCTATCATAATGGGAAATTTGGTATAAAACAAGTTTTTTCATAAAGAAAGCTCCCGAACGGGAGCTTTCTTAACTTATGGAGCCAATTTTGCCTTTTTTGTATTTTCTGCAGAAGCGTACCATTTTGTACCGCGGAATCGCAATGTGAATACAAGGGCGCGAAATGCCCAGTCTAATGTCATAGCAATCCAAATACCAAATACGCCCAAATTCATATATTTGCCCAGCAAGTAGCTAAAGAACACACGGCAAACTATGACAGAACCCATAGCCACCTTCATACAGAAAGGCGTATCACTGGCAGCACGCAATGCGTTGGGTGTTGTCCAGCTGAGGGGCCAAACAGTCATAACCATAATGGCATGGAAATACATGATGTGTGTGGATAGTTCTGCAGTTTCCGGAGAAAGGTGGTACAGCTTTAATAAAAGGGGTAAAGAAAGCAGCACCACAGCATTCAATGTCCAGACCGCTGCATAAGAGTAACCTACCAAACGTTTGGTGTAGAAACGCACTTGCGTATAGTCACCGGCGCCAACACATTGTGCAGCTACGGAAGAAAGAGCAAATCCTACAGCTTGACCACCTAAAATAATGAAGTCACTCATTTTATAGCAGACAGCGTTGGCAGTGATCGCAGTGGTACCAAAAGTGGAAACCAGACTAAAAACCAAAACTTTACCAAGCTGGAACAGACTGCTTTCCATACTGTAAGGAATGCCTACCCGCGCAATCTGCCCCATCAGTTCCCGATTAGGACGCATTTTTTGATAAGAGGATACATGCAGGATTTTTTGCGGGTTTTTCAGCAGATAAAGCATCATGATGCCGGCAAACATACGGGATACGGTTGTAGGAATCGCTGCGCCCGCGATACCCATGTTTAGACCATAGATTAAAATAGCATTTCCCACTAGGTTAATACCATTCATAATCAGTGATAACCGCATAGGGGTTTTGGAATCTCCAGTAGCGCGATGCACACCAGCGCCGGCGTTATATAATGCCAAAAATGGAATAGACAGGGCAACGATCACCAGATATGTATTGCAATTTTCCATAACATCCGGTTCAATCTGACCAAATACCACGTGGAGAATGAACCATTTGCATACAAATATGCCGATCATGATAACGAGTGCAACGAAAAAAGACAGCATAACCAGCTGTTCTGTTATTTTGCAGCCTGTTTCGGGGTCTTTTCTTCCCAATGCCTGCCCAGCGACGATAGCACCGCCGGTAGCCAAGGCAGTAAAAACATTGATTAGCAGAACCATCAAGGTATCAATCAAACTAACCGCAGAAACGGCAGCTTCGCTAACAGAAGAAACCATAATGGAGTCTGACAGACCCACGAAAATCGCTAAAAATTGCTCAATCATCAATGGGATAATCAAACGCTTTAAGTCTCGGTTACTGAAGATATAATTTTGGGGGATTGCTCTATTCATGGTATAACTCCTCGCCATTGTCTTTCCAATCATAAAATAATATCTGGCAATCATATTTTGTGTTTCTTTGTCAGAATCAATTTTATTGTAGTATTGGTATCTTGAAAAGTCAAGAATTTGCAAAGAAAGCACAGAGATGGTGTAAAGCCTAGAATTTTGACTGAGTCATTCATAAAAAGATTTTCTATTTTTCCGAAGAAAAGGGTTGACAAAGTATGAAAAAAAGGATAAAATAACTTCTGTTCGAAAGAAATATGTATGTGTAGCTCAGCTGGATAGAGCGTCTGACTACGGATCAGAAGGTCGCGTGTTCGAATCATGTCACATACAGGTAATCGGAGTAAGCTTGCTTACTCCGATTTTTTTTGTGTAAAAAATGCACTATGGGATGGAGAAATTCTTTCTATCATGATAATTTGGATAAAATAGGCGCAATGACACAGCGAAAATACTGATCTAATTCTACGGGTGTGTATTTTTGGTGTCCTTTCATCCACCACAGGACCATTTCTACAAAACTGCCGGAAATATGATGGATGAGAAAATCTCTGGGAACGACAAATTGATCGCTCGGTTCAATATAGTGACTTTCAATGAGGGCAGATAGACTGTCTTGAAAATATCTTAGAAAAATACCGCTTTGGTCGCAGGTTAATAATTCCAATATATGATGATCATTTTCCTGTAAATGTTGCAACAAGTGGCAGAAAATGGATTCTGGCTGATCGTTGGTGTAAAGACCGTGAGTATGGGTACAGTCTTTGGCGCTATCCATGATATGCTGAAATAATGCTTCACAAAGGGCTTTGAGCAGATCATCTTTTGTTTCAAAATGGGCATAAAAAGTGGTACGACCAACATCTGCTGTATCAATGATGTCTTGTACCGTAATTTTACTATAACTTTTTTGCGTCAGAAGTGTGGTAAATGCTGTAAAAATGGCGGCTCTTGTTTTTTGCTGTCTTCGATCCATAAATAACTCCTTCCGTACAAAATGAAAAATTTGTTCTGTATGATACAAAATAGAAAAAACATCTCTTGCCAAGGGGAGATACATTCTTTATGCTTAAGATAAAGAACAAACTGTTCGGTATAATAAAATTGTATCCATTGGTAAAACTGCTGTCAAGCAAATAAAACATGCAGGAGGGAACGTATATGTTGGAAAAAATAAACCATGTATTATCAGGACTGGTGATGACTTGTATCAGTGGATGTTGTGTGTTACTGAGCTTTTTATTACCAAGATTAGGAATTATGGTGCCGGTGGATCCTGCGTGGTTTGCGGTTATAATCAGCGGGCTGCCATTGGTATATTTGGCTTTGTGGCGTTTGATACATCTAAAAGGAATCAGTAAAATATCTTCTGCACTTTTGATTTCCATTGCCATGGTGGCAGCCATTTTAATTGGGGATTTGTTTGCAGCAGGAGAAGTGGCTTTTATTATGGCGATCGGGGCACTTTTGGAGGACTACACAGTGGCACGGGCGCAACGGGGCATGAAAAATTTGCTTGCGTTAGCGCCAATACAGGGTAGAAAAATAGAAAACCAAAAAGAAGTCATGATTCCTGTAGAAGCCATTCAAAAGGGAGATTGCCTGCGTATTTTATCGGGAGAAACCATTCCGGTAGATGGGAAGATTTTTCTGGGGAATTCTTCTGTGGATCAGTCTGTCATGACGGGAGAATCTTTGCCAGTGGATAAAAAAGAAGGGGATTTTGTATTTAGCGATACTGTGAATTGTTTTGGAGCCATTGATATCATTGCGACCAAAGTAGGGGAAGATACTTCTTTACAAAAATTGATTCGGATGGTACAAGAAGCAGATGAAAAACCAGCACAAATACAGCGTATTGCAGATCGGTGTGCCAGTTGGCTGGTACCAGCTGCACTTTTGATTGCCATTGCAGCTTATGTTGTAACCGGACAGTACGTAACAGCAGTTACAGTGCTGGTGGTATTTTGTCCCTGTGCATTGGTATTGGCAACGCCTACAGCAATGGTGGCAGCCATTGGGCAGGCAACAAAGCACGGCGTGATGATTAAATCAGCAGAGGCTTTAGAAAAACTGGGAAACATTCGCACCATTGCATTTGATAAGACAGGTACACTGACTACTGGTAAATTATCTGTCAGTGATATAGTGGTATTTACAGAAAATCTGTCAAAAACGGAATTATTACAATTGGTTGCGTCTGCTGAAAAGAAAAGTGAACATCCGCTGGCAAAAGCAATTGTACAATATGCAAAGGAGAGAGAACTTTTGCTGCAAGAGCCAGCTGCATTTCAAATGGAAGCCGGAAAGGGTATTTTGGCAAGTGTATCTGGAAAACAACTGCTTTGCGGAAGCCTTTTTTATCTGACAGAACATGGTGTAACACTGCAAGCGGAAATGAAAGAAAAACTAAGTGCATTGCAAAACCAGGGGAAAGCCTCGGTTTTGGTTGCCCAAGATGGTATTTGTATCGGAATTCTTGCCCTTAGCGATACCCCACGAAAAGAAGCCAAAGAAGTGATTGGACAATTAAAACGCATGGACGTACAAACGGAACTGCTCAGCGGTGACCATGGGCGGACAGCACGTCATTTTGCGGAACAGGTGGGTGTGGAAACAGTTTGTGCAGAATTATTGCCGGAGGAGAAAAGCAATCA
The DNA here is from genome assembly GCA_944381395.1 of uncultured Lachnospiraceae bacterium. GTDB lineage: Bacteria > Bacillota > Clostridia > Lachnospirales > Anaerotignaceae > CALWRB01. Next base: position 17,039 of record CALWKY010000016.1, on the reverse strand, counting down.
TATTGCCCGCTTACAAAAAAGAGATGGCATGGTTTGTATGGTAGGAGATGGTGTAAACGATGCACCGGCATTAAAAAATGCAGATGTCAGCATTGCTATGGGTGGAATGGGCAGTGATATTGCTGTAGAAGCAGCGGATATTGTACTGATGAAAGATGATCTTTCCCAACTGCCCTATTTAAAAAGATTGGCAAATGCCACTAGAAAAACCATTTATTTCAGTATTGCTCTTTCTATGACAATCAATTTCATTGCGATTTTCCTGTCTCTGAAAGGATTGCTGAATCCCACCACTGGTGCACTGGTACATAATGCAGGATCGTGCTTTGTAGTGCTGATTGCAGCATTGTTGTATGATCGGGACTTTACAATAGAAAAAAAGAATTGATAAAACAAAGATATATGGTTTTCTGCCAATAAAAAAAGACCGCTGTAAATGCGGTCTTTTTTCGTGGAATCATTTTTTTTCGATAGGTTCTTTCTTGTTCACATGCTTAATAATCCGACGTCCCAATGCCTTTTCCGGCAGGGAGATAAACTTAATACTCCAAGCCAGAGCAACCTTTGGTGCAGCCACGGGAATGGGCTGCTCGGGAGATTGCAAAATAGAGGTATAAAGCCGTTCTAAACGATTGCCAAAGTTTTCTACAGAAAGTTCTTCCATGGCAGAAAGACCATTTTGAGAAAGTTCTGCGGCAAATGTTTTCTCTGTTAAAATATAATAAAGAAGTTTGGGCAAATCACTTTCCTGTTCAAAAAGCAGCCCGGTTTTACCATCCGTAACAATATTTTCAATACAGGGATCTTTTTTTGCTACCACAGGAACGCCCGCTGCCATGGCTTCTGCGAAGGTAAGACCTTGTGTTTCACTGACAGAAGCACTGCAAAAAACATCGCCCAGCTGATAATACTTTCCAATTTCCTCCCAAGGAACGCCGCCGGTAAAGATAACGGAAGCATCAATTCCCAATTGGGCAGAAAGTTCTTCTAAATGTTCCCGTTCCGGACCCCAGCCTACAATGAGGAATTTCATATCCGGCAGCTGCTGCAATAGTGTGGGCATGGCGCGGAAAACCATATCTAAGTTTTTCTCTTTTGCCAGTCTTCCCACATATACAACCACAGGTGTTTCAGCTTCTAGTCCCAATGTATGGCGCAAATCTGCAATTTCTTCCGGAGAAAAACGCCCTTTGCGGAAATTTTCTGTATCAATACCGGTAGGGATGGTATGAATGGGTTTTGTGACACCATAGCGTAATAGGAGCTGTCTTGTTTTCTCTGTAGGAACTACTACATGGGAAGCGGCGTTACAAAAAGCAGCGCTAATATCTCCCGCCATTTTCGGCGTGATCAAATGACCGCCGGCGATATAATGGACGTAATCTTCATACATGGTGTGATATGTATGTACCATGGGAATACCGCGGCTGACAGCTACGAATTTTCCCAGCATACCCACGGAAAACTCTGTCTGGGTATGAATCAAATCCAAATGCAGGGCGTCAATTTTCCGCAGAACACTGGGCGGCTGTGCCACACAGGTGCGGAATCCTTTGACCAGCAGGTTAGGCACACTTTTCAGACGGATGATATGGGGGTTATCTCCATCATTTTGCTTGGGATCATAAGGCGTAAAAATATATACATTGTGTCCTTTTGCTTCCAGCGCTTTTTGCAGGGTGTGAATGGAAGTCCCTACGCCATTGAGCTGGGGGTAATAGGTATCAGAAAAAATGCCAATATTCATAATAAAAAATCCTCCAAAATACTTGTCGGGTTAATTGAATTTTAATACAAATAACGTGTAAAATCAACGAGAAAACTTTAAGAATATCATAACTTTACAAAAACGATACGGATTCTACAAAATAATAACGTTTTGTTTCTCATGGATTTCTCATTTTTTAAGCGCTGAAAAGCTGCATATTCTGCCATGAAAACCGGATATCACAAATGGTGAAAAAGCTAACACAGCGCTTTTTTTTCGTTGTAAAATATGGTATAATAATTTAATTTATGTGACCATTTGCCAAGGAATGGCAATCAAAATAGACTGTTTTTTTGGAAAGGAATTCAGCAGTATGGCAGTTCAAAATCTTCCGCCTCTTTTTCATACACACCAAATACAGGCAATCCGGCATCAGTCTGGTCCTATGCTGGTTTTAGCGGGACCGGGAAGCGGTAAAACAACGGTGATTCTTCACCGCATAGAACGTTTGATTGCTACAGGAACCGCACCCAATCGGATACTGGTGATTACATTTTCTCGTGCGGCGGTGGAGGAGATGAAACAGCGCTATTCAGCGATGAAGGGAACACCCGGTGTTTGTTTTGCCACTTTTCATAGTCTGTTTTTTCGTATCTTGCGCAACGCCTTTGGATATGGTACAGACCGACTCCTTTCGGAAGAAGAAGGTATGAAATTGCAGCAGCAGGTTTTTGGGGAAATGGGACTATCGGTGCAGGATGAGCAGGAGTATTTATCTGTATTCCGCTTAAATTATGGCAAATGGAAAAACAGCCTGCAGGCCAAAGAGACCTTTACGCCGGAAGGAATGGAGCGGGAGATCTTTTTCCGCTGGACAGAGGGATATGAAAAGAAAAAAGAACTGCAAGATAAAATGGATTTTGATGATATCCTAACGGAATGTTATGCTTTGCTGGAACAGGAAAAAAGACTGCGGAAAGCCTGGCAAAATCGGTTTGATGCCATTTTAGTAGATGAATTTCAAGACATTAACGCCATACAGTATGCTTGTGTAAAACTTCTGTTAGATGAGCGAAATAATTTGTTTGCAGTGGGGGATGATGACCAAAGTATTTATGGTTTCCGCGGCTCCAATCCATCTTTTCTATTGGATTTTTTCCAGGATTTTCCTGGCGCGGGGAAAGTAACTTTGGATGTGAACTATCGCAGTGCGCCGAAGATTGTACGGTTTTGCGAAGAAGTCATTGAGAAAAATCAAGCAAGATTTCCGAAAGCAATGAAAAGCAGCCGCCCCGCTGGCGGCAGTGTACGGATTTTTTCCGCAGAGGACATAGGGAAAGAAGCAAAACGTATTGCGCAGCTGGCGCAAAATCTGCATCCCCAGACGCCCTGGGAAGAAATGGCAATCATTTGCCGTACCAATTTGCAATGTGCTTCTTTTGCTACAGCGCTGGAAGATGCCGGCATTCCTTATTGTTTGCAGGAAAGCCTGCCGGAATTGGGCAGACACTGGATTACGCTGGATTTTGCGGCATATTTGATGGCGGCATATGAGGATTGGGATGATGGCTTGCTGCGCATTATCAATAAACCCAAACGCTATGTGACAAAAGAATTGACAGCACAAGCGAAACGGATGCCCTATAGCCTGCTGCGGGCATATTTTGCGTGTCCTTTATTGGAAAAATGGCAGGAAACAGCGCTGATTCGTTTGCGGGATGATTTAAAACAAATCAAAAAGAGAGAACCTTTTCAAGCATTACGCTATATTCGTCAGGTTGTGGGATACGACGAATATTTGACCGAATATGCGGCATTTCGAAAAATCAATGCTGCAAACTTATTGGATATTGCCCAAACCGTAACGGAGCTTTCCCAGAATTGCCAAACGGTACAACAGTGGAAAGACAAGCTGGAGCGATTAAAAAATGCGTCAAGCACACAGCGCAAGCTGCGGGGGGATCAAAAAGGTGTTCATATACTGACTATGCATAGCGCCAAAGGATTGGAGTTTGACACCGTTTTTCTGCCTCAGCTGATTGAGGGAAAAGTTCCCCATGAAAAAAGTTTAATACAGGCAGAATTGGAAGAGGAAAGAAGACTCTATTATGTAGCTTTGAGCCGGGCAAAAGAGCGGCTGATTCTCTCTTATGTCCATAAAAATGGGGAAAAGTCTGCGGAAAGCTCCAGATTTTTACGAGAAATGGGTTTAGGTCTGCATGGTTAAGTTTTAAGAAAGACTTTGAGAAATATTAAGAAACAGTTAAAGCTTTTTGATGGCAAAAGGGGCTATAATTGGAGGAAAGGAAAAGGCACTCCCATAGGAATTGCCCTTTTGACATATCGTTGGTATGATGCACAAATTTTCTTTCAAGGAGGAAATCATATGAAGGAACCCAATAAACAACAATGGAAGAAAAAATTTGCGGCTGTGCTGGCGTTACTGATGGTCATGGTTATGATTTTTGGTACGTTTTTGCCTTTCCTGGCACAGGGTGCAATGTTATCTTCTTCTGCGCAAGCAGTTGCAGTTACATCTGTCAGCGGCACTGTCTCTTCTGGGCAGACCGCTGGCGGCGCTTCTGCGTCGCAAAAGAAAGAAGATAAGCCCCAGGACGTAGGACAAGATCGTTTTACGGCAGAGTTTACTGTTGGGTTTGATGGATCATATATTGTAGGTAAGGCAATGCCCATTCATGGTGTCATTCGTAACGAAGGCGCCGCTTTTGATGGGCAGGTGCAGATCAAAATTTATACTTACCAGGGAAATAGTTACAATCCGGAAAGATATATCCTATATTATGAAGATCTTTCTTTGGAACAGAACGGAACAAAAGAGTTTTCTTTTGCACCGGAGATGTGGACCATCCGTTCTTATATTACCATTGAATTAGTGGACAAGCAGGATAATGTGGTATTCAGTCAGTCTGTACCCATTCAAGCAATGGATCCTAATACCTTAGCAGTGGGTATTTTGACAGAAAACAGCTCCAGTTTGGATTATTTAAATGGTCTGGGCTTAGCGGAAGCCAGCTATGTAGGGGATGAATATAATTGTACTGTTTTTTATAACGGCGATGATTTTCCTGATAACACCGCTGTGTTACGCAATTTTAAAGTGTTGATGGTAGACGATTTCGATACAAAAACACTTTCTGAAGAGCAGCAAAAAGCGTTGGCAGATTGGCTGCAGGAAGGCGGTATTTTGATTTTAGGTACAGGTCCCAGAGCACAGAAAGTGCTGGGTGGTTTGGAAGAACTTTTAGGGCCTTTTACCATTGGCAGTACCTCTAAGGAAGTATCTACAGATTGCCTGGCTTCCTTTGGCGCGACAGATGCAGGCAAAACATTGGCATTGGCTGATATCAGCGGTGAAGGATGGCATATAACTTCTGCTTATAATAATGATACTTTGATTTCCGAAAAGACAGTGGGAAGCGGCAAAGCGGTTATTTTCCATTTTGCGCTGGGGTTGAATCCATTGCCTTCACTGGGTGGCGGAACAACCGCGCTGCGGCAAATGATTATGCAGACGGATGCGGAAAAGCTGACGATTTATACCCAGAATGAAAATTACTTATATGAAGACAATCAACTGCAATATTTGAACGTAGCCGGCAGTTTCCCGGTGCAGGATGTAACAAAACTGCGGGTGATGTTTGTTATATTGTTGGCCTATGCCATGATCATTGGTCCTGTATTATATCTTATTTTAAAGAAACGGGATAAGAAAGAATACGCTTGGGGAATTATACCTATTCTGTCGGTGATATTTTTGTGCAGCTTATTGTTAGTGGGCATGGGCGGTTATGCCGGAAAGGGCATTGTACGCCTGATCCACCAAATCGACCTGGCAGAAGGTGCGACAGCAGGGTTAGACGAAATCACCGGCGCAGGCGCTGTCAATAAAAAAGGCGATGCAAAAATTTCTGTTTCCGAAGGCTATCAAATTACGGCGCAAATGGACAGCTATGAAAGCGTTTATCATTCCAATACGGGTACAGCGCTGTGGACAGAGTGTGAAAAAGAAATTTCCATTGATGGTAATTCCATTGTGAATCCAGACAGCAGTGCCTGGGAGAAAATCTATTTCTCCATGGATCAAAGCGTAGATATTGGCGGCGGCATTACCATGGATGTGAAACTGCAAGATGACCAATATGTGGTCCATCTGTCCAATGAAAGCAATCTGAATTTTGACCAGGTATTTTTTGCGCTGGGCGATCAACTGGTGCAGGCGGGCGAATTGGCTGCCCATGATACCGCTACTTTGGAATGGGAGGCTGATTTTGTAAGTACGCCGGGAGACGCCTGGGACGCCGTGCGAAACTTATATGGAGGCATTAGTACTTATTCCGATACGCATCCTATCCGCCAGGCAGTAGCCAATGGTACAATGGATTACCATACCGCTGCGTTACGGCTGCAGCAGCTGGATATTTTGGAAACTGCACTGCGCCAAGATTGGGAGACCATTCAGTGGGATGGCGTGCAGATGCCTGTATACTTCTATGGATTCTCCATGGACCCTGTTTTTACAGGTACGTTCTACGCAAATGATAAGCAGGTTACACCCGATGAATTAACATTGATCCATATTACTTCTTCTGTAGATTTATTGTCCCAGCCCGTTTATGACAGTGGTTACACATTAAATCCTTTTGGGATGGATGCGGGAACAGATGAGCTGAACTATTATAATGATGGCAGAGTGATCCGGATGTATTTGGACCATGAAGGGGAAGGAAAGGCAACCCTAAGCTACCAGATTCCGGAGGGCTTAACACCGGACCATATCTATTTCATGCAGTATAACTATGATGAAAGCCCGATGGATGCGGAAATCTATAACTGTGAAACAAACGCTTGGGAGGCGGCACAAGAAGGTCAGCCTCTGGATCCCGGTATCTACGCTGATGAAAATGGCGTTGTGCGTTTGCAGGTTCCACTTCATGGGTATAACGATGTGACAGTACCGTTGATGCGCTTGAAAGGAGGAAACTAAAGATGCTTACCATTCATGAACTGGTGAAAAGATATGGCGGTTTTACAGCAGTAGATGGTCTGAATCTGGAAGTGCCGGATGGCAGCATCTTTGGTTTTGTAGGCCCCAATGGTGCAGGTAAAACAACAACTATGAAAATTATGGCTGGACTATTGCAGGCAACATCAGGAGAGGTACTGATGGATGGGGAAAACCTCATTGCAAACCCTCGCTTGCTCCATAGAAAAATGGGATATATGCCGGACTTTTTCGGTGTGTATGATAACTTAAAAGTTTCGGAATATATGGACTTTTACGCGGGCACCTATCATATTCCTTATCGGGACAGAAAGGATTTGATTGCCAGTCTGCTGGACATTGTAGATCTGTCCCATAAAGAAGATGCTTATGTGGATTCCCTTTCCCGTGGTATGAAGCAGAGACTTTGCCTGGCAAGAAGCCTGGTCCATGACCCGGCGTTTTTGATACTGGATGAGCCTGCCAGTGGTTTGGACCCTCGTGCCAGAGTGGAGATGAAAGAAGTTCTAAAAGGCTTAAAGACCATGGGCAAGACCATTCTAATTTCTTCTCATATTCTGCCGGAGTTGGCTGAAATGTGTACAGAAATCGGCATCATAGATCATGGTAAAATGGTGGCGCAGGGAAGTGTCCAAGAAATTATGCGAAACTTGAGCCAAAAACGGATCATTATGGTAAAACCTTTGGGACAGATGGAAAAGCTGGTACATCTGCTGGAAGAAATGCCCCAGGTGACGGAAGTGATTGAAAATACCGCAGATTGTGAGTTTGCCTTTGACGGATCAGAAGAAGAACTGGCAGAGGTACTGAAACGGCTGATCGGGCAGGAAATTCCCCTGCTTGCCTTCTATGAAAAAGAAGGAAATTTGGAAGAAATTTTCATGCGTGTGACAGGAGGTGTACAAGAGTTATGATGAATCCTGTTTTAAGAAGAGAAGCGATTACGTCTTTACGGAATCGCCGGTCGTTTATCAATTTAACGCTGTATGTGATTGCCATCGTGGCAGTAATGGCACTTTTCATCGAAATGCTGTTGATGAATTCCAGAGGATTATTGTTTGATCCTGCTGATGTAAAATACAGCTATATTGCCTTAACGGGTATGCAGATAGCGGCTATTATGCTTTCTACGCCGGCGCTGTGTGCTGGCAGCATCAGCGGTGAGCGGGAAAGACAGACCTTAGACCTGTTGCTGGTGACAGATCTGACACCTTTGGAAATTGTCATGGGAAAACTGATGGCATCTTTAGCAATGGTATTGCTGATGACACTGACCAGCCTGCCTATCTATGCCATCTGCCTGTATTTTGGGACACTGTCTGTACTGGATGTATTAGGCATGATGGTATTTTTCCTGGTAAGCGCATGTGCAGTGGGTTCTGTTTCTATTTATTTTTCCTGCAAGATTCAAAAAACAGTAATATCCATTCTGTGTGTGTATCTGTTGATTGGTCTGGCATGTTTGGGTACATTGATTTGGAGTGTGCTGGGTATTGCTGCATTGCAGTCTAATTTGGCACCCAATCAGGCAATGCCTGCAGTGGAACCTTTCAGCTTAGCATTGGTGGCAAACCCCGCATTGGGGTTCTTCTCTTTGATAGAGCATCAGCTGAATATGAATATTTTGTCTAATACCCTTTCTACCATCTTTATCACTGCCATGGGACAGAAGATTATGCAGCATCAGTACCTGTTCCATTTGATTTTTGATGTTTTGGTTATTGTACTGTTCCTGTTTTTGGCGACCCGTGCCATCAATCCGATCCGCAGAACGGAAAAGGGGAAACATTTTACAGAGAAAAAACGTTTCACCAAAAAAGAGAAAAAGAATGTACAACAAGGGCAGGAGGATTCCTCTGCCCAATAAGATAGTATGAAAAAGAGGTGACACCATGAAAAGACTGACAAAAGCATTGGAGCCACTGCGAAGGAAAATGCAAATGGCAGCTTTTTTGCGGCGATTGTTGTTCTGCTTGCAATGCGCCTGTGCGCTGGGGATTTTGACAGCCGTGGCGGCAGTCTTTTTCGTGATGGAAAAATGGCACTGCTTTGGCGTATATTGCATCTTAGCGGTGCTTTTTGCATGTGGTTTTAGTGTTTGGAAAGATCGATATCATCTCCAGGATGCGGCGAAAATGGCGGATCGCATGGGAGAAAAAGAACGTATGGTAACAGCGCTGGAACTATCCCAAAAAGAAACCCAGGGACCATTGAGCGAAATGGAACAGCTGGCACTGGCAGATGGTTTACAGGCTGCTCAGACGAGAAATTTTGCAAAAGAATGGAAACTGCCTTTTTCCCAAACGGATGCGAAACGGTTTGGAGTTTTCGCGGTTGCGGCGGTGGTATCGCTGTTGGTATTGCCGGCAAAAGAAAGTGTGTTGGGGGAATATGCGCAAACAAAGATAGAGCGTATGGAAGAAACGATAGAAAAACTGGAAGCCGATGAAACCCTGACAAAAGCAGACAAGCAGGAAGTCCGGAGCTTGGCAAAGACAGTGGAAAAGGACTTACGCCATGCCCAGACCCAAAAAGAAGCGGAAAAGATTGTGCAAGAGGCACAGCAGGAATTGAAACAGTTGGAAAAAGACAGTATTTCTAAAGATTTGAAAACAGTCAGTGAAGCACTCAGCCAAACAGAAGCCGGGAAAAATCTGGCGCAGCAGGCAGCAGAAGCAAAATCCGCGGAAATGGCAGCGGCAATGAGCGAGTTAATGAAAATGTTACCCACCCTTTCGGCAGGAGAAAAAAGTGCATTGGCAAATGCCCTTTCTCAGGCGGCGCAGGAAGTGGATGAAGAAGCTTTGGCAGAAGCACTGCAAGAAATGGCGGAAGCCATTGCCAATGGAGAACTTGATTTGGAAGAAGCGGCACAGGCTCTTTCAGAAGCATTACAGTCTGCCGCAGCCCAGGGCAACAGTTTCCGGCAGGGGCTGCAAAGCATGAATTACGCTTTGGGACAGACCGCAGCGGGACAAAGCGGCACAGGTCAAAGCGAAGGCGCTGGCAGTGCTCAAGGAGAAGGTCAGGGCGAAGGCGCTGGCGCAGGCGAAGGAACAGGCGAAGGTCAAGGCACTGGCACTGGTCAGGGTGCCGGCAGTGGCACCGGAACGGGTCAAGGCACCGGTTCTGGTCAAGGCAGAGGCATGGGGCACACGGCACCGGAAAAAGTTTTCAGCCGGGAAGCATCAGGAAAAGGAGAGTATACCGCTCAGGTAGACGGTCAGCAAACCCAAAATGGCACTACTACAGTAACTCAGCAGCAAGTAGAGGGACAGCGCGGGCAAAGTGTGCCTTATGATACTGTTTATGGGCAATACCGGGATGACGCGATGCGGGCATTGGAACAGAATGATGTGCCTTATGGCATGAAAGAGCTGGTTTCCGATTATTTCTCTCAGTTGGAACGGTAAACAGTTTTTCTGCGGAAAACTTATTTTGATATTTGTTCAGGATAGAAAGGAGGATAACCATGGGATTTTTCGCGCCATTAGGGCTGATTGGGCTATTGAGTATTCCTGTATTGCTGCTTATGTATTTTTTGAAACAGCGGTATCAGCCCAAAGAAGTGTCTTCTCTCTTATTGTGGGAGAAAGCGAATATCCTTGCGAAAGCCCAGGAGCCCTGGCAAAAATTAAGGAGAAATATCCTGCTGGCACTGCAGCTGGCTGCGTTGGTACTCCTTTCTTTGGCAATGGCAAGACCTTATTTCATGGGAGCAGGACAGGTACAGGACTATGTTTTGGCACTGGATTGCTCTTTGAGCATGCAGGCGGAAGATGTGGAAGGCAGCCGTTTTGAAGCCGCCAAAGAAAAAATGGAGGAGCTGGCGCGTTCCACAGCAGACGGCAGCCGGTTTACGCTGGTGTTTTTATCAGAGCAGCCTACCGTTGTGCTCAGTGCCCAGGAAAAGGGGGATACCCTTTACAATGCCATAGAACATGCCCAGGTAACTGCCGGCGGTGTGGATTGGATAACGGCGGAAAGTCTCCTCATTCATGAAAAAAATTCCCTGGGCGGGGAAGTGGTGATTTTTTCTGATGATATCTATGAATTTACCAAATTAGATGCACTCTGGCAGAATGAAAACGGCGGCGGAGAAAATACGGCATTAACCCTTCTTTCTTATACCCGCGAATCAGATGGTTCTTTTACTGTTTTGGTGCGGGCGGCACAGTATGGCGCAGCCGCAGAAAAAACGGTGGCGCTTTTTGCGGACGGTGTGCTTTTAGACAGCCAAACCGTATCATTGGAAGAAAATGGTGTGGCAGATTGTTATTTCACAGCACCAAAAGAAAGCAGGGCGCTTTCGGCAAAAATTATGGAAGATGATATTCTGCTGGCGGACAATGAGATTTTCTCCGGCGGCTCTGTAGAGACGGACCGGAAGGTATTGCTGGTTTCAGACCAAAATATATTTTTAGAGACGGCGTTAAGCCTGCTGGATGGCGTGGAAGTATATCGTATTAACAGCACCCAGGAGATTCCTTCCGGCGGCTATGCTTTACAAATTTATGATGGATGTCTGCCTGAGGCAATGCCCCAGGAAGGTGCGCTGCTGCTCATTAACCCGCCTGCGGGGAACCGTTTCGTAGCAGTGGGGGAAAAACAGGACTTTTCTGACCATGTGACAGTTGTGGCAGATGAAAACTTTCCTGACCTTGCCAGTCTTCACTTTGATGTGTCCCAGGCGAACCCTATTACCGATACTTTTGGACGGGCGTTTTTGACTTGCCAGGGACAAACATTGGGGCGTTATGGAGAAAAAAATGGCAGAAAAATGGCTGTGCTTTCTTTTGATCTGCACGAAAGCGATTTGCCGCTGCAGGCAGGATTCCCCATCTTTTTATATCAATTGATGCAGTGGTATTTCCCGGAAATGGATGGAAATTATGGACAGTTTTATGCAGAAGCATCCATTCCCCTTTCACTGGAAGCGGATACTGCCAAAGCAACGATTTATCTGCCCGATGGAAGCAGTAAACAAGTAGCACCGCCTTTCCCGCCCAATGCCTTTACAGATACCGCCCAGACTGGTATTTATACGTTGCAGGAAGAAAATGCCGATGGTGTTGTTACACAGAAAACATTTGCTGTCAATGCAAAAACGGAAGGCGAATCTGATTTACGGCCTACAGGCGCAGAAAGCACTTATGCCGGAGGCGCTACAAAGACGGTATTCGTTGGAAAAGAATGGACAGTTGGATTGATTTTACTGCTATTAGCAGTCATTTTAGTGGAATGGAGGGTGAGATGCCATGCAAATCAAATTTGATGGAATCTATTGGCTGCTGCTGGCAATTCCCATCCTTGCGTTTCTCATTTGGCAGGCAAAAGAGGGACAATTTGCTTCTTCGTTTCAGAAAAAAGTCTCCGCCGGACTGCGCTGCATCATTTGTTTCTTACTGATTTTTGCTTTAAGCGGTATTTCTGTGGGAAGCCGGTCGAACCAGATCAGTACGGTTTTTTTACTGGACCAGTCTGCCAGCATTGCCGATGACGGTATGGCAGAAACATTTTTGCAGGATGCGCAAAAAGCCATGGGTGGAAATGATCAAACCAGCCTGTTGCTGTTTGGCAAGAATGCAAGTGTAGAATCTTCCTTTTCTGCCGATTTGCCGACAGACCATTTTGTCTCTTATGTGGATAAAAACGGTACGGATATTGCCGGAGCCATGGATGTGGCACAAGCCATGTTTCCCAATCATACGGCAAAACGGGCAGTTCTTCTTTCCGACGGAAATGAGACCACAGGGAATGCCCTGCAAAAGGTACAGGCATTGGCGCAAAATGGTGTGATGGTAGATGTATATCCTTTGCAAAGCTCGCAGGGAAACGAAGTACAGATCAGCTCTTTGGAATTGCCCCGTGCCATTGACCGCGGCACAGCTTATGAGATTACACTGCGGATTTGGTCTAACTGTGATCAGACTGTAACGGTGCGCCTTTATAAAGGCCAGACTATGATTGCGGAAGAAGCGGTGCAAGTGCATAGCGGCGAAAATCCAGTTGTATTTACCGACACTACGGATACTGGCGGCGCAGTGGTATACCGGGGAGAAATCACAGCGCCTGCGGATACCATTTCAGAAAATAACCAGGCGTATGCGTATACTTATATTACCGATGTACCGCATATTTTGATATTAGAGCGGAACAATAGCGGAGAAAACTGGGCTTCTATTCTTTCTTCCGCACAAGTTGCGGTAGAACGAAAAGAAGCCGGTTCCGCACCCGCCACGGTAGATGGGCTGCATAGCTATGACGGTGTCGTTCTTGCCGATGTGGCAGTGGATGATCTGCCGGAGGATTTTTTAACTGCGGTGGAGGAGTATGTCCGTACCACTGGCGGCGGATTATTGGTCAGCGGCGGTGAAAATGCTTATGCCTTAGGCGGATATCATAATACCCTGCTGGAAGAAATCCTTCCGGTGGATATGGAACTGGAGACAGAAGCGGAAGAAGCCAACCTAGGTATGGTATTTGTCATCGACCATTCTGGCAGTATGGCTTCCGGCAACTATGGTGTCAGCAGTATGGATATGGCAAAAGAAGCCGTTATCCGTTCTTTGGAAAATTTTGGCGCGGAAGATTATATGGCAGTGGTAGCCTTTGACTCGCTGGCAGAGGTAGCCGTGCCGTTCCAAAAGGTAAAGGGAAATGAAGGCGGTATTTCTGAAACCGTTTCTATGATCCAGCCAGCAGGCGGTACCACCATTCTTCCCGCATTACAAAAAGCGTATGATATTCTCGCCGAAGCGGATACAAAAGAAAAACATATTATCCTTTTAACAGACGGTCAGGCGGAACAGAACGGTTATGATAGTCTGCTCAGACAAATGAAGGAAAATGGGATTACCCTTTCCACCGTTGCGGTCGGCAGTGGAGCAGACATTAAACTGATGGAACGGCTGGCGGAGACTGCTGGCGGACGATACTATTTCACCAATGAATTTACGGATTTACCCAAGATTTTTGCCAAGGAAACCATATTGGCGGGGGAAGAATATCTGAAACAGCATTCATTTTTCCCTCAGGCAGCAGATGCTTCCGCCATATTAAGCGGTATCCAGAGCGTACCAGTCCTCAACGGATATGTGGGAACTTCCATAAAACCACGCGCAGATCAAGTGTTGGTCAGTGATGAAGAAGATCCCATATTGGCTGCTTGGCAGTATGGGTTAGGCAGAACGGTGGCATGGACTTCCGATGCCATGGGTATGTGGACGGAAGAATGGCTGGCAGATGGTTCCGGTGCGGAAATCCTTCGTAACGCAGTGGGATGGATGATGAAAAGCCCCATGTCTTCGGATATTTCCTTAACGGCGCAGACCGTAGATGGAAATGCCCAGCTAGAATTAACCATGCCTGTCCGCACAGATGTAAAGGAAATCAATGCAACCATTGTAGACAGTAAAAACGAAAGTCATACCGTAGCATTTTCTTCCGCCGCACCGGGTACTTGGCGCGGGTTGTTGGATACCGATATGCAGGGTGCATATGTTGCATCCCTTACCTTTACTTTGACAGATGGCAGCCAGGAAAATGAAAGCACTGGTTTTGTCATTGGCTATCCAGATGAGTATGACATGACAAAACGGGTAAATGGCACTGCGTTGTTACAACAACTGGCAGAAGCTGGCGGCGGCCGGGTACTGCAGTCCGGAAGTGATGTATTTTCCTCTCAGCCTGCTGCAGCTGATACCACATTTGCGCTGCGTACGCCGCTTTTGATTGTTGCCATGATACTGTTTCTGCTGGATATTGCATTCTATCGTTTCAGCAGATGGTTTGCCTTTTTGGAAAGAAAAACGGCTGCCTTAGCAGACGGCATGCGGACACATGTGAAAAAAGGCGTAGAAACCGTGCGTCAGGAGCCGGCTCAGTTGAATCAAGCGCCGCAAAAGGGAAAGAAAGTGGTGGATCAACGGGAGGAAAAAGAAAAACAAGAGCCGGTACAAAAATCCAAACAAGAAAAAACAACTGTTTCTACGGCACAGATGCTGGCACAAGCGAAAAAGAAACGGGACAGAAGAAATTGAGCCCATTCTGTCACGGAAATGTAATGATAATTCATAGTTTTGCTATTGTATTTTCTGATGGGTTTCGATATGATAATGTAAGGGAAAGTGTACATTCGGGGATACATAAAATGTAAAGATACTTTTCTGATTCATAGCAACGTATTTTAGAAAACCGTAGGAGAGAGAGCAAACGTTAAGCTCTGCTTTTCCGGAGGGAGAAGAAATTATGAAGCATAAGGAAGAAAAAAGGGACGACATCCACACAAATCGTGCAGAAGAAGCTTATATGGCAGCAGTTTCTGGTGAATTAAAGGATCTCCTTCCAGAAGAGGATACTTCCGCTGATGAAATGTCAGAAGATATGGAAGCGTCTGCGTTATCCGAAGGAAACATGGAAGAAACCATTGCGCCAGTTCGGTATATATCCAGAGAAGAAATGGGCTTTACAGCAGACGACGAAGAAGAAATAGATTCTGTACCGGAAGATACATCTGTACCGGTTGTACAGTATATTTCCAATCCCAAAGAGGAAAATGAGGAAGAAGAAACGGTACGGGAAGTGAAGCCTGCTGAAAAAGTTGTGCAGGAAAAGAAAAAGGCACGCCAGAAAAAAGACGGAAGTTGGAAAAAAACAGCTTGTATTGTGGCTGGCGTGATTTTAGTCTGCGCAATAGGCGTAGGCGGATGGTTATTCAGCCGCGTGCAGAATGTATTGGCTTCCACGGATATTTATGAGGGTATTTCTGTTTCTGGAATTTCTCTTTCTGGCATGAGCAAAGAGGAGGCAGAAAATTGCCTTTCCGAGCATTTTTCTCAGAAAATGTCCACGGAAAAAATTACCTTGCATTATGGCGAGGAAACCAGAGAAATCCTTTTCTCCGATATTGATGCAGGATATCATATTGAAGAAGTGGTAGACGAGGCGTATCGCTATGCCAGAGAAGGGGATACCGTCAGCAGATTTTTTGATGGGCTGACATTGATTCGGCAGGGTGTGGATTTTTCTGCTGATTTTAGCTATGATGCTTCCAAGTTGACTGAAATCCTTCAAGGAATCGCAGAAGAATTGGATCATGAACCAAAAGACAGTACCATGTATAAAGAAAATGGTAAGCTGGTAGTTGTGCCGGAAGAAAATGGTACGGTAATGGATGTGGAAAAGACAGCTGCGGCAGTGGAAGCGGTTCTTTTTACACAGACCAGCGGGGAGGCAGATGTGGTTGTTACGGAAGCAGAACCGGAAATAACCGCAGAGATGCTGTCTTCTGTTACTGATCTCATTGGCAGTTTCTATACCACTTATAATAACGCAGACGCAAACAGAAACACTAACTTGCGCGTAGGCTGTGAAAACCTGAACGGTTCCATCATTATGCCGGGAGAAGTATTTTCTGTAACGGAAGCTTTGGGACCTCAGACCTATGCAAATGGTTATCGAAGCGCAGGTGTTTATGTAAATGGTAAAGTAGAAAGCGGTATGGGCGGCGGTGTTTGCCAGATTAGTACGACAGTGTATAATGCGGTGATTATGGCCGAATTAGAGATTGTAGAACGTTTCCCCCATTCAATGACAGTGGGATATGTACCGTTAGGCAGAGACGCTGCCATTGCAGATAACTATAAAGACTTCCAGTTCCGCAACAATACAGATACCCCGATCTATTTAGAAGCGTATGCCGCAAACAATAAATTGGTGATTAACCTGTATGGAAAGGAAATTCACGATCCTGGGCGTACTGTGGAGTATGAGACGGTTTATGAGGCTACTATCCCGAAGCCCGCAGAAATTGTAACAGAAGATCCGGAATTGCCGGAAGGTACCAGAGAAGTAACTTATACGGGTAAAACAGGATGTAAAGTAAGTGTATACAAAAAAGTATACCAAGATGGTGAATTAGTGAGCCGGGAATGGTTTAATAGTTCTTCCTATCGTGCAACAGCAGATGAAGTGACTGTGGGTACGAAAAAGGCAGAGACGGCAGAAACTACAGAAAATACAACAACCAATACTTCTGAAAATACCATAACAACAGACCCTTCTGTAACAGACCAGACAGGGCAGGAAGGCACACAGATTCCAGAAGGACTTCCGGTGCCTGAAACAACAGAGTAACTCCGGATTGCCGCTTTTCTCTTGGGTAGAAAGCGGCAATTTTTTATCCTGCAAACGATGTTTTTGCGTCGTATACTTTCATTGCGTACATAGGAAAGGTGGATGGAAATGAAGAAAAAAGAACGTGTTTTAACACCGCAAGAAGAAAAAAGAAAACAAAATTATGATGGC
>CALWKY010000015.1 GCA_944381395.1 uncultured Lachnospiraceae bacterium | reverse complement strand
TCCAGATGTTCCCGTTGTGCTCCGCAGCTTCTCTTGCCACTTGATTCAGATCGATTTCTTTATCAGAACCATTCCACAGTGCGTGTCCCTGTTTTCCTCGTTCTGCTCTTGGTCTTTTGGCAAGGTAGCCAACATAGTTTTCCATGCTGTCTTCCCTTGCCAAACCTTCTTCGGCAATTTTATTAATCAGTTCCATAGCGTTTTCTCTTGTTGGATTTTGCAAGTAGTCTTCATACTCTTGTTCGCAGCTTTCTCTCAATTCTTTATGTGCTTTTAGTTCTTTTTCGATCCATCTCTTCTGGTGTTCAGTGGCTTCTCTTTGTGACTGATTCACCTCAAACTTTTCTGCGTTTGGTCTTGTAGCAACATACTTTACATAGTTTTTTACTTGTGATGGTTTTTTCATTTTCAAATATCTTAGCGATAAAATAAATCTTGGCATATCATCACCTACATTTCAAAATGCATCTCATTATCTTGTTTCAATTCCAAACGATTTTTCAACTCGTCTTCTGTTTCAATATAGAAGTCATCTGAATAAAAATCTAAATACAATACACCGCACAATGTTTCAATTCCTCTCTGAGCAAAGCCCTCACCCCAGCCGTCACTGTACTGCCCGGCAAAATAATCTTTTAGTATTTCTATTTCCTTCTCATTAAGCGGCTTCTGTATATCGCAGACCATAACACCGTATGCCTTATTTCTTACAGTTTCAATTCTTGGATTGGCTGACTTTACTTTTTCTAACAATTCTTTGTAGTTTTCTCTGCTTCCATAATTAAAGTACTGCATCAGTCCCATGCCTTCATCTGCTTCTTTTTTCAAATCTTTTTCAATCATTTGATTGATGTATTCCTCATAGACTGTAAGGTCTTCTCCTGTCAAATAATCAAAATCCTTTTTTTCTAAGTCTTCAATGCAATACTCATCAAAATAAGCATCGTATTCCATATCTTTGTTGAAGTCATAATCTATAATGCCCTGCACAGGACTATAAAACTTGTATCTCACTCTTCATCACTCCTTTGATACCTCACAGCTTCTTCCATAGTGAGAATGCCGTTTATCTTTTTTACTTCATTGACGCAATGGATATGAAGTCTTCGCATGGTTGCCTCATCCATGTCATTGATAGCGGCAAGCATACTTTCCAGCTTTGCCATCTCCACAGCGATTTTGAAAAGCATCTTTGACAGTCTGTTTTCGGAAGTTTTCATAATGCCAGATAAAGTTTCCATCATCACATCAGATAAAAAATCCATGTGTTTTTCCTGATAAAGATATCCGGAATAAAAATGAATTGCTTTTTCAATAAAGTCACTGCGATTTGTCAAGCCTTCCATTACAACCGCAGCATCGCTTTTTTGAACTGCGTCTTTGGAAAGCCATACGCTGTATCTTTGTTTTTTATATTCCTCGCTCATTTTATTCTCCTTTCGTAAACTTTGGCACTGAGCTGGTACCAGCACCTGTGCAAAATCTCCTTTTTTCTAAGGGAATCTTGGCATTTGTTGTTTTCATAGCCACAAACCAGTGCCGTCTGCTTTTGACCAGCGTCTGCAAAAAATCCCCGCACTGCGGGGATTTGAGGGATTTTACCGGCTGTTCTGAGCCGGTATTTAACCTGCAACTGTTCCACCTGCTCTACAAAGTGGCACACAGGGGCAAACAGGGCGCAAAAAAAGGCGAACCTTTTGGCTCGCCTTTTCTTTGTTTTGCTTATTCTATTGTTCTGGATTAGAAAATCATATCATTTTCTTGTGAAATATCCTCTTTTACCGTGTGTTCGTTTGCAATCTCTCCCAGCAATTCTGCTCTTTGGCAGAACGCATCGCATAAAACTGTCCTGCGTTCTCTGCTGATGTAGGGTAACCGAGATAGAATTTCTTCCATTTCTTCTTCCATACCTTTTAACTTTTTCATGTCTAACCATGAAAAATCTTTTACCAGTTTGATCTGTTCCCTATGGGTTTTCTTGAAAGGCTTGGCTGGCAGATTGGGAGAAAGTGGTTTGATCAGACTTTCCTGTGTGTTATACCACAGTGATGTTCCACAGTCAAAAATAGGTGCAACACCAATCCATTCTAATGTAACTGCGTTTCGAATCAAGCCAAAGTTATTGAAATGCCTGTCTTCATTTCCAATCAGAAAATCCAAAATAATCATTTTTTCTGTCTGCTCTCTGATATTTTTTACGCCAAGTTGTTCCGCACAACTCAAATAAAATTCATAGTATAAGAAAATATTTAGCTTCTTTCTGCTAAATAAGATCGGTATCGAACATGATAATTTGGGTCTTTGCCTATTCTGAGCTTTCAGCACAAACGAAAATAGTCTTTTCATAATGGTCGTTTAGATGATCAATTGAAAAAACACTGCCGAAACCTCTCAACCATCAATATTATTTTCCATTAATAGTCTTCAAACTATCGTGTTCTTTGGTATAATATACGTTGCTTGTTACACTCTTAAATTGTTCAGCTCATACCGTTGCAGATGGGATAGCAAGTTCATTTACCACGTCTACTCAATCAAAACAGGATTAAGCTACACATATAGTGGGCTACTCCTCATTCAATATAATCACCTTCTGAATAGAAAAAATCAAATGATTTTCTATTCAGAAAACCTCTCGGATATGAAAAATGTATTTATTTTCTGTATCCTGCAGACATTATTTCTTGATGCGTTATCTCACAACTGATTTCATCCACAAATTGATACAATGCCTTTTCAATAAATTCATGCAGTAACCAGTTTTGTTTTGACTCCATGTATTTTTCAAATTTTTGCGGATTATACCTTACTAATTCACTCATCCAATGCATAACCGCAAAAATCAATGTTAAAGAATTTCTCTTTAATACATGCGGATTATTTGGCAACTCTTTCTTTATATACCATAATTTAGAGTTTCCATAAATATAAAATAATTCTTTTCTTATTTTCCTATGATAAGCAGAAAGATTAGATAATCTTTCATTTTTGTCAACATGAATATCCCAAGTAAATCGTCCATTCTCTTTTCTAATATAAAAATGGTTTTTATCTTCTATATGAGTGCGTTTATAGCTTTTGGGTAGATATCTTAATGCAGTTCCATTAGCATACCGCGAATCAACACAAAATTCGATCCATCCTTTAGAAGTTGTATCCTCTCGAACAAATCTAAGATTACTAATAGGAATAAAAAGTTCAGGTGTACCACCATAAGTAATAGAATATGCCCTGTGAATGCAAGGAATATTGTATAATAAGTCTTTAATATTATATGTCGTTTTATTGACATTTTCCCCAAGATATCTCGAAAGTTCGTTTAACACTCCACTACCAAGAAAAATAACTTCCGCTTTATCTAAAGAGTTACTTGTACTTTGACCATATCTATTTTGCGTTATACCATGCGATATGTTGGTAACATTTACACCATTAACACATAACAATGCCTTTGTAGCGTTCATACAACAATAATAAGATGTTAATGGCTTAGAATTCTGGGGTAAGCATTCAGAAGCATGAAAAAAGTGTTTTGCCTGTTGCCAGAAAAAAAGTGCCTCTTGTGATTTTGTGTCTTTTTGGCGTTTTAACCATAATTCAACATATTCCCAAGCGGAATCAGTTAGAATAGTTTTACTCTCATAATCAGCATAAGTTAATGGCTTAAGTAATGATATTTCTTTTGAGTTTACTGTTATATTTTTTTGCATAATTTCTCGCTCCCCATTCTGTGTATTGATATATTACCATATAAATCGATTTTTTTCTACTTAACTATATAAAAGTAGCATCAGTTTCACGCAAATTCTGCAATGGGGCAGAGAATGCTTAACTTTTTAAGATAGATAAATATAGATAATGCAATCAATATAGCCTTTAAAATAAATCCCTTTCAGCTCTAAGTTTGCTATTTCGTTTTTGCACTTCAGCACTTCATTTAAAGCGGTACGTTCTTCCTCAAACAGCTAGCAAGATCTACCCACATCAAGTACTTTCCACACATTAGTTATTGTTCATAGTTCCTTTTTCTGTTTTATCACCTCTTTATACTTTGTTTTGTTAATGTCAATAACATATTCATTAAAAAGTATGCAGAAGCTCAAATCATTTGCCATATAACCATCTCCAAATTTTATTTCACATCCCTATTGTACTTCTTTAAAATTAGCTTCAGAAATGTCGAAATCCGATTATCTCTCACGATTTGCACATTTTCTTTCGAAACGTTTTTCGATTTGTTCTAGCTCTACATCAACACAGCAGGTTTTTCTTATCCAAATCCAACTCCATATTAAGACCATTCATCTGTTCCAACTTTTCTTTCAGTCCTTCCTCAAAGATAAAATGCTTTTTCACTTGGACTTTTATGGTTTTAAGCTGTGCGATAGTTTTCGCCAAATGGTCTTTGTGGCTTCTAATCGGGTGTGAAGCTTGGCAAGGTCTTTTTCAATTCAGGTCTGGTTTTCTCAAGAGCCAGAGCATAATTCCACCTTATACCTTACTTTCCCCCAGAATTTAAGGTAATAATGAGTACCCATTTCATTTCATAAAACCTCCATTTTATAGATTTCGATAGATATGAATAAAGGATATTTCTTACATTTGCAGAGAACTTTCCATCTGCAAATATTCTTTGCCTCTGTCAAAGTACTCTTTTGCAGATACTTGTTCTCAATACCTCTTTCTTCCTTCGCCCAAAATCGGGGCAAATTCGCTCCAAACCACCTTGCCCTGCAACTACTCCACCTGCTCTGCAAAGCGGCACACAAGGGCAAACAGGGTGGTACTGGATGGTGTTTTTGTCCTACTTACGCAATCAACAGAAATATCTGCTTCTTCAATTCTTTCTCAACGTCTTCCCAGCAATTTATTATCCTCTTGACACCTTTCTTCAACAGAGTTTATATACCACAAGCGGCTTTGCCGACTTTTGGGAAAAGATGGCTTTTATTTATGGATATTTTTCAACAGTTTCTTTCATATCAATCTGAAAATACATCAGCGTTCTCAGATATTTTTCGTACCTCAAAAGAATTTCATCAGCTTCTTGGTCGAAAAAGTTATCTGTTGGATCACTATTTATCCATGTTTTTTCGTTTGATCATTCAGACAGATTTTTGCATTTTGGAAGAGAAAATTTATCAAGCCGTTTCAGAACTGCAAAAGAAAATACTGGTTGATTTAGAAAACAATAACGGCTCCATACCAATGTTTGATCGTCAGGAGCCATTTACCCAGCAGGAGCTTTCCTGGACTGCATTGGCAGATACATTGCTGGAACAGGCACTAACTGATTTTCAAAATCAAACTGTGTCGACTTACCAAGGGACTGTCGATCTTGTCGATCTGGAACAGACAGAACAAAAATTCGTTGAACTTCTGGGCAAAGACGTATGGGAACAGTTCCAGCAGGCACTGATCCAATGTTTTCTTCCCTGTTCCTTACTGCAGTTGTTTTGGCAAGGTTTTATCATAGAAATCACAAAACGCTTCCTATCAAGAGACCTGGGAACGGATCAAGAGATCTTCCGTCTATATCTGGATCGGTTTTTCACAGAGGAGAGCAGCTGATACCAGCTGCTCTCTTGCCCTTAAACGGATTGGATATCCTGCGACTGTTCTGCTTGATTCTGTTCTTTCTCTGGTTCTTTTTCCTCTTTTTTTACTTTTGGTTTCCCTGTTTTTTCTATCTCATCGCCTTCTTCTATATACTCACGGACATCTGGCGGCACCAGTTTTCGATACAGCCTGTTCAGTGTTTCTTCCAGTTCCTGCTCCAAAGATACTTCTTTTTTTGCCGCATATCGCTTTAGCGCCAAGTACTTGCTGGTTTCAAACTTCACCTGTATCGCAGAAAGTTTCATGACCCCCACCTCCTTCTGCAGTCACATCTGCGGTTCCA